>JAROAZ010000090.1 GCA_029432775.1 Pontiellaceae bacterium B12227
TCGTTATCTATACTGATATATATAGATATAAATACCCATCTAACTGACAGGATCGGGTGTATAAGAGAAATGAAACGGGTGGCAGCAACATTAAAGTGTCATAACCATACGACCAAGGGCGGAGCTTCCCCTGAGCTGCATATATTAAACATCCACAAATTAAGACGGTCGTATATTTAAATGTTAGTCCGAAATATAATTTATCGAAATTATATAAACCCCGTCTTGACAACGGGAAAGATAGAATTAAAATGAGCCTTCGCCGTCAGCATCCTGAAGGATCGGAAAACGCGTTTTCCAGAACCTGAACGGTTCAGCTGACGCCGGGCGGGCAATCTTGCCTGCGGGGGAACGACGCATATCCTTGGATGATGCGCTCCTTCTCCTCGGCGCTTTTAAGGGTATTCCCGTTGTCAAGACGGGGTTTCGAAGCGGATTTGATTTGCTACGTTTGTGAAATATAAAAGAGAATATATATAAAGGACTAACCACTCCATGGACCCTACCAGTCACTCGCCTGCGAAGCAGGCTCGCGCCACGGAAGGTCATTCCGACGTTGGGAAGAGATAAATGAGTATGAAGTCAATAATTCCATTTATAACTCTAGGATTGTTCAGTGTTGCCGGATGCACGTCAACCTACAAAGTGACTGCTAATAACATTCATGAAATCCCTATTTCTGGGAGGGTTGATGACGCTGGGGATTTCTATCATTTCGCTGTGTATCTCAAAAGTGAAGGAGTGCTGAATCAAATCAGTTCGGTTAAATGTTCCGGTGGGGAAATGGCATTTTACAATAATACCTATAACAGTAATTGGATAAGGACTCAGTTTTCTACAAAATCAAACTTCCCCACAAAAGTGTTGAAAATAATTGTCACGCCACCTCATTCAGCATTTGTACGTGTTCGCACAGTAGAAATACCTCTACAACTGATCCATGACACTTTTCTTAACAACACAAATGTCACAGCATTTTTAGAGGGTCATAGTGATTTTAATGCATTTGAAGATTTACGATAAAATAAATTCCCAACCAGATCCTGGACCCTACTTGGACAACGCCCGTTTTTGAATGCGAAGTCTATTTCCCAAGCGGGTCAGGATTAACGTTCGATAATGAACAAAATAAAACAAAACAGAGTTGCGCAAGGTGAAATGATTTTCTGAATCCCGATCAGGGAAGTTTGAGTGCAATTCATTAAAGTTCCAAGAGTTGGAACTGCACAATAAAGTCAGCACTGTTTAATTCAAATTTTCCACACCTTGGAAAAATAGCAGCACATCAAAGGCATCAACGTTTAAAAACAGAATGATCGTTCCATAAATGAGCAACGTTTACTTTTCTCGGAGAAACTGACTCACAGGAATAATAAAAAACAGGATCGAACAATAGAGCAATAGAGTGACACGAGTGAGGTACGAGGGAGCTGTCATGCTATTGACCGGTTCCAGTGAGCGGCGGAGCGGCCGACACGT
>JAROAZ010000091.1 GCA_029432775.1 Pontiellaceae bacterium B12227
TCGTTATCTATACTGATATATATAGATATAAATACCCATCTAACTGACAGGATCGGGTGTATAAGAGAAATGAAACGGGTGGCAGCAACATTAAATTGTCATAACCATACGACCAAGGGCGGAGCTTCCCCTGAGCTGCATATATTAAACATCCACAAATTAAGACGGTCGTATATTTAAATGTTGGACAAATATATGAAAAACATACCTATACTCATATTTTGCATAGTGTGTTTTCTAATCGGACAATTTGAACATCACCCGATAACACAGGCAGCATTAGGTACAACTTTAATTATTTCGTTCATAGCTCTGTACGTCATTGGCATCCATTCTGTAACACATGACCAATACCTAAACCCCGCGGAAAGTCGCTGGTGCTTACTTGGTATCATCTTTCTCCCTTTACTCGGTTTCCTCATCTACCAATTCTATTCATCATCGGTAATGAAGAAGAGATTTAAACTGGAAACATGAAAAAATGTCCAACCAGCGGCTTCAGGCTATCGCTTCGCTCAGCCTGATCCGTAACGTTGGGGCGAAATACGATTACCGCGCAAGGAAATGGTGCTCGCCCCGTGTGGCCATCCAAGCGTTTAAAGTACAACCGACCTTTAATGAACCTCACTTCACCTTTCATCGCATAGTCATGCCACCAGCGCGTGTCCGTTCGAGAAGGGACTAAGCACACAACCGTGCAACCCCGTTTCATTTCCTCAAACGCTTTCTTCATCCAACGCGCAATCTCACGGCCATACGGTGGGTTCATCCAGCAGACACCATCCCAAGGCTGTTCCAGCCCATCATCCGCCGGAGAGAAGAAGTTTTTGCACTTCGCGTTTTCGGGCAACGCGCAAACATCAAGATCAAAGCGAAACTCTGAATCATAGTTCCTGAAAAAATCATCTGGAGTTTCCCAGAGATGAGTTTCATTGCTGTAATGTACGTCCATAAAATCCCCAACCAGTGAATGGAGAATTCGACGGGGGCCGGCGTCGTTTTCTCCGTGCCTAACTCAATCGCCCCGCGGCTCATCCGTAACGTTCGACTAAATATAATGAAAGAAGATAAAGCAGACACCCAAAACGACGACATGACCCTTCGCTGGATAGAAAACGAAGGTAAAGTTTATCGTGAGGTTTCGGCAAATCCGACAAAACTCATACTCGTCGTCGGCATGTATTTATTGCTACTGCCAATAGTTTTAGTATCAGCAATAGCAACTTATGAATTCATATATTTAAAAGAAGCCCCTCATGTAGCAGCGGTGTTCATTCTTGTCGGACTCCTATCCTTGTTTGTCCTAATCAAAACAACATGGAATTACATAAAAATCAAAATACAGAAAAAGCCCTAAAAATGGTCGAACAATAGAGCAATAGAGTGACACGAGTGAGGTACGAGGGAGCTGTCATGCTATTGACCGGTTCCAGTGAGCGGCGGAGCGGCCGACACGTA
>JAROAZ010000092.1 GCA_029432775.1 Pontiellaceae bacterium B12227
GACGCCGAATACGTCCTCCTTCAGAACGGAAGGTATATGAAAAGAAAGGCTATTAAACTGCCGCGCAGCGGCTTACTGGAACCAGCGGGTTGACCCTACCGTGAAAACGCCCGTTGAGTCAGGCAAAGAACAAGGCACGGCGGGTCACCCGTAACGTTAGAATCAGGAAAATATAATGAAAAACATCATCCTATTTTTAATCCTCGCATCACTCTGTGGATGCAATTCCAGTGACAACACAGACCCTGTTGTCATCGATCTTGATGGAGGAAAAATCGTTGCAGAAGATCCACGAGGAATACTCCTCTATGATTTTCGTCAGGCAACAAAATATACTCAGTTTACAGATGAAGATTATGAGACAGGCCATTTCAATTACTGGTTCTACAAGGAAGAAGATTTCCTGAACGTATCAATCAGCGGAGTTACGGACGAAAAGATCATCAACGGCGCTCTTGAGGACTTTAAATCAGTAATGAAGAAGAGGAATGTAGAGATGCCTATCAAGGTCTATATATACGAAAAGACAAGCAAAACATCCGATACCACTGCCAGCTCACAAGGACTGATCAAACAATTTGAAATAAACGAATTCTAACCAGGGAATTCAGGCTATCACTTAAACGCTCAGCCTGATTCCTAACGTTGGAATAGAAAGGAAATAGAATGAAAAAATGGATTATAAGTTTGTTCGTAGTCACCGTGATCTCCGGTTGTTCGACCACCCCTTCATCTCCCAAACCACACCCAGAAAAATATACATTTCAAGTTATTCATATTGAGATTCCTGAAGCAACGTTTCAAACCCCTCTACCGGATGTTGAAGAACTTATCCAATATCCCAATGCAAAAATTAGTGAGTATCCAATTGTTCTCGCAGGGCTTGGGGAATCTGTAACAAATGACCAAACCAAAGGTGTTTTGATGCCTGAAGATTACGATATTGTGGATGGAGAACTCATCGCTAAGGAAAAAATAGTCAAGCTAGGATACTCAACTTCGATCACCGTCGATAAAATAGAAAATGGAGTAGTCAGTTATCACTTAAACGCTAGCTATCAGGAATTGAAAGGATTTGATGAACACAAAACAGAAGGCGGCATTGCAAAGATGCCCTTTTTTAACAGAAGAGCCGTTAACACAAACCTGACACAACAACCGAACTCTTGGGTATCTATGGCAGGGTTAGTTGACGAAACAAATGGGGAGAAGATAAGTTTATTCATGGGGATACGAATAATTCCTCCTATTGCAGATAAATAAAATTCCAACAATAGAGCAATAGAGTGACACGAGTGAGGTACGAGGGAGCTGTCATGCTATTGACCGGTTCCAGTGAGCGGCGGAGTGGCCGACACGTAAAAAAGCGCCCGGGAGGGCGCTTTATTGCGTTCGTGGAGGATGTGCCCTCCTTATATATAGGGCAATGGTTGAGCGGCTTCGC
>JAROAZ010000093.1 GCA_029432775.1 Pontiellaceae bacterium B12227
ATTTCTGGACCGAACTTGGTGCCCGGCTGGAGATTCACCAGCCTATTCTGGGTTCCATCTGCCGCATTATACATAGCATTATAATACACCACCTCGGGCATATTCAGCAGGTTCACCGGCAGTTCGGATGAGCGCCCCTTTCCCTCCATATTTGACTGCCCACCCAACAGATAGACATCAATCTTTCCAAAATTTGTAACCGCAACCCCCGCACTGGCACTTACCGCATTCGACCCGCGCGTAGCCGTTAGTATCCATTCATTCAGGTTGGTTGTCTTATCATCTGCTTTTACCACAACCTCTCCGGTGGCCCCTACTTCACCAATGCCATGATCGAGGGTCACCGAATCCGCATTCTCGACCTCCCAGCTAAGCGTAGTTGATTCGCCAAACGCAACCGTGGAAGGTGAGGCACTGAAAGAAACGATGGTGGCGATTGGCTCTTTGCTGGGAATAATCTGAATGCCGCTCAGGACTGCGCGAGCCCCCGCACCTCCTCCTGATATGGTTAAGCTATCGCCTGTAAACAAACCAAACAGTGCATGGTTGGCATCAGGAACTCCTTCCGCTGATCCGGTTGCGGCAGTCTCGATCCAGGTCATGACTCCGTCGTCGTTCAAATCCGAATCGACCGGCGAATCCTTCGTCCAGAACATTTGCATCCCTCCGCCATCACTCATGCTTAAAGCATACGTTCGGGTGGCATTCCCAATATCGAAAAAGACACGCACCCGATAGCCATTGGTTGCCCATGCAGACAACCCGCTGAATTGAAGCGTCTCTGTATTGTTGAGAAACAGGGCGCTGTTGAGCAACCCCGCATCGCCACTTGCGTCGGCATTTCCTCCACTCACATTAGCCAGATTCGCAAAAAAGGATCCATCCGAGGTAAGAGCAACCCCGGTGTTTTGTCCTGACGAATCAGTCAGGTTAATCTGATTCCCGGATTGGGTAGCCGCCGTGAAAACTGTCGGCTCGCCTCCGCCAGCAGTCCGAAGAAGCAGATTGGTCCACCCTGTGCCTCGAACGGGCATCATCCCGGACAGACCGCTGACCGATGCTTCATCGTCATCAATCAAATTTTCATCGTTGAGTCCGATGCAAAAATTGATTTGAATTAGCTCAGAAGGTGTCAATTCGAGCAAGGTTGCGGTTGTTTCGGCAACAACCGCATTGCTTCCATGAAGCGCAGTCAGCGTCCAGGTGGTCGTGTTCGTCGGAAGCACAACAACCGTTCCGGTGGAGGCCACGGAGCCAATTCCCTGATCAATCATCACAGAGTCAGCATCCGAGACCGCCCAGCTAAGTGTAACCGATTCCCCCGAGTCAAAAAATGTGGGTAAAGCATCAAAGGAATGGATGACCGCATTGGTCTCAGGAACGAAAACATAGCCCGAACCTTCAGCAAACAAGC
>JAROAZ010000094.1 GCA_029432775.1 Pontiellaceae bacterium B12227
GGTCGGCCCGGCTGGACGGAAATGCGAACTTCTCTATGGGGACTCTCCATTCAATCAGGTACCGATTAGGACGGAAATGCGAAAAGCGAAAATCCGGCTTTGGAGTGGCTGGAAACGCCGCGTTTCAGCAGGTTTTCCGCTTCTTTGAATTTCCGAGGGGTTCGAAAACGAATACCGCCCCTTAACCCTTTGATAAAAAAGAGGATTCACCCGATTAGGCGCAAACGAATAGGGGCGGTTCTTCGAGTACATTTCATGTGATTTTCATTCTTCTGTCGCGGCTTTTCGTGCCGTGATACGATACCCGGCTTCAGTTGCTGGAATAAACCCGTGGTTCCAATTACATGACCCGCCTTCGCCATGGGCTACGGCGCAGTTCATCCGCCCGTTGCGATGGGTGACATCGCGCCGAAGCAGATGAGCTTGCATTTGCCGCTGCGCTGCCGTCGCTTTGCGCCAGCCTCGCTTCGTGTCTCCCCGCATAAATGCGGGGTCTCCTGCGTGGGCGGATGAATTTTCCGGCTTTGGCCAATGTTTGCAGGCATTCCTGCCGCGGATTAGTTTTCGGAGAGACCATCGTCCGCTATGACGGCATCAGATTCTTCTCATATTCGTTCCATATCGCTGCGAGCATTTTGAAATCGTCATCCTCAAACCGTTCTTTTGTGGTTTCGATCCCTGTCACATAATACGTGCAGGGATTGCCGATAGAGGGCTGGAATTTAGCAAACTCGCGCCAGGCCTCGAGCGAAGGCATCGGATGCTGATCGGTGTGCACCGCGCAGCCCGGGGCGACCCGGTGGGCGATTTGTGCGCGGTGGTTCATCTGCGGAACAATGCTCTTCTTGTCGGTATAGATGTCCTGCAGGCGCAGCATGTCGATCACATCGTTGAAGTAGGGATTGAAGGTGTGCGAAATGATCAGCGCATCCTCTTTCACCGCTTTTGATTCATGGTAATAGATACCGATCAAATGGTGCAATGCCTCAACGCCCCACAACGTTTTTTCCTCGCGCGGGGTCACCGGTTCGGTGCCCCGGTATTTGGGCAGGAAGTGGGTGTAGTCGAATTCAAACCCGTCGGCGTTAAGCCCGTCTTCGGAGAGCAGGTATTCGATTTTTGCTTTCAGGCGAGCCACATAGTCCGGATTTTGCGGATCAGCCACATATCGCCAGTTTGCATCCGTCAGCGTCGGTTCCGGCAACGGGTAGTAGCGGCGCACTTTTTTGTGTTCGCGCTTGCAGGCGTCGTAGAAAACATCGGTATCTAGTTCCAGGTCGTAGAGTTTGTCTTCATTGAC
>JAROAZ010000095.1 GCA_029432775.1 Pontiellaceae bacterium B12227
ATCAATGCCATGATTACGGATAGAATTATCTCCCGTATCAACGAAACCCAGGAGCTGCCATGGAAGAAACCATGGACATCGATGTCGTTGATGCCCAGGAACCTGGTGACTAAAAAGAACTACCGTGGAGTGAACGTATTCTTGTTGCATATGCTGGGATACAGCAGTCCGTACTTCCTGAGCTTCAAACAGGTGACGGCGATGGGAGGTAAGGTCCGTAAAGGAGAGAAATCATGTCCTGTCGTATTCTGGAAGTTTGTGGAACCGGAAGAAGAGGATCAGAAGGCTTATGCTTTTCTCCGATATTACAATGTATTCTCCGTAGAGCAATGCGAGGGATTGCCAGAAGGCAAGGTGCCGGTGGTAGAGGTTCCAAAGCGTGAACATGAGCCATTGGAGATTGCTGACCGTCTAGTCACATCAATGCGTAACCGACCGACGATCAAGTATGGGTGCAGGAATGCATCATACTCCCCGTCTCAGGATCTGGTTAAGATGCCTGAGCCTGAGTCGTTCGAGTCGGGAGAGCTGTTTTATGGGGCACTCTGGCACGAGCTGGCGCACAGCGTAGGCCACGCCAGTAGAGTCGGACGTAAAGCCATCATGGAGCCGAATAAGTTCGGTTCACACGCTTACTCGACCGAAGAACTCGTTGCCGAAATGACAGCGGCATTCCTGTGCGGGTACTGCGGAATACTGATGTCTACCGAGACCAATCAGGCGGCTTACTTGAGTGGCTGGCTGAAGCGTCTAAAGAGTGATCCCACAGTACT
Source organism: Pontiellaceae bacterium B12227 (assembly GCA_029432775.1). GTDB lineage: Bacteria > Verrucomicrobiota > Kiritimatiellia > Kiritimatiellales > Pontiellaceae > Pontiella. The sequence goes on from JAROAZ010000095.1 coordinate 774, forward strand.
CCTGAAGGCAGGTAGCGAAGCCCAGAAGAGCTTTGAGTGGATCATGAATGATGCGGGTCAGGTAGAGGTGCAAGAAGGGCTGCAGGAGGCTGCCTGATGGACTATCACGAAGAACTGCTTCAAGAGGCCCGTAAAGCCGTCGCTGAGCGTCCAGATCTTCGCAGTGAAATCATCGACCTGTTCAATCTGGCGGTGAGCGAGATCGAAGATGGAGGAAGCGAAGCCCATGAGTATGAGCTGTTCATGAGTAGTATAGAAGAAATCAAACAGGGGAAGAGCTGTGGATGACGCTAACTACATCGTACTTGATCGGTACGGCAACTACTGGTCTGGCCACTACTGGAGCGAACTACCCGATAATGCCGTAGACCTCACGATCAAAGATGCCGCTGAGTTGGGTATGGATAACCTGCCTGCCGACATTCTGACCGGTGACGGTGAGATGATCAAAGTGTGGCTGGGATTCGATGGTGACGGCATCTGTGTTTGGGTGGATTACCCTGACGGCATGAGGTCGTATCCAA
>JAROAZ010000096.1 GCA_029432775.1 Pontiellaceae bacterium B12227
TTGGATACGACCTCATGCCGTCAGGGTAATCCACCCAAACACAGATGCCGTCACCATCGAATCCCAGCCACACTTTGATCATCTCACCGTCACCGATCAGAATGTCGGCAGGCAGGTTATCCATAACCAACTCAGCGGCATCTTTGATCGTGAGGTCTACGGCATTATCGGGTAGTTCGCTCCAGTAGTGGCCAGACCAGTAGTTGCCGTACTGATCAAGTACGATGTAGTTAGCGTCATCCACAGCTCTTCTCCTTTCTGATTTCTTCTATACTACTCATGAACAGCTCATACTCATGGGCTTCGCTTCCTCCGCCTTCGATCTCGCTCACCGCCAGGTTGAACAGATCGATGATTTCACTGCGAAGATCTGGACGCTCAGCGACGGCTTTACGGGCCTCTTGAAGCAGTTCTTCGTGATAGTCCATCACGCCGCCTCCTGCAGCCCTTCTTGCACCTCTACCTGACCGGCATCATTCATGATCCATTCAAAGCTCTTCTGCGCCTCGCTACCGGCCTTCAGGAGCATCGTGGGATCAGACTTCAAGCGCTTCAGCCAACCACTCAGATAAGCCGCCTGATTGGTTTCGGTAGACATCAGAATACCGCAGTACCCACATAGGAAAGCGGCCGTCATTTCGGCTACCAGCTCTTCTTGTGAGTAAGCGTGTGAGCCAAACTTATTCGGCTCCATGATGGCTTTACGTCCGACTCTACTGGCGTGGCCTACGCTGTGCGCCAGCTCGTGCCAGAGCGCTCCATAAAATAAAGCTCCCGACTCGAACGACTCAGGCTCAGGCATCTTAACCAGATCCTGAGACGGGGAGTATGATGCATTCCTGCACCCATACTTGATCGTCGGTCCGTTACGCATGGACATCACCAATCGCTCAGCGATCTCCAATGGCTCATGTTCCCGCTTCGGCAACTCAATCACGGGCACCTTACCTTCGGGCAATCCCTCACATTGCTCTACATTGAAAACACAGTAGTAGCGCAAGAAAGCATAAGCCTTCTGATCCTCTTCTTCCGGTTCCACAAACTTCCAGAATACGACAGGACATGACTTCTCTCCTTTACGGACTTTGCCTCCCATCGCCGTCACCTGCTTGAAGCTCAGGAAGTACGGACTGGCATAACCGAGGGCATGGAGCAGAAACACATTTACTCCACGGTAATTCTTACCCGTCACCAGATTGCGAGGCATCAACGACATCGATGTCCATGGTTTCTTCCATGGCAGCTCCTGGGTTTCGTTGATACGGGAGATAATTCTATCCGTAATCATGGCATTGAT
>JAROAZ010000097.1 GCA_029432775.1 Pontiellaceae bacterium B12227
CAAAGCAACGGTGTTAAATGACAACCCCAAAATCAGGATTTTTAACGGCTGAGTTCGCGGCGATGATTAATTTCCGCATGACGGCGGTCAAAGCGACTTTTTTAGGACGATGATTTTCTTCAACCAAGCGAATATAGAAATCCTTCATTACGGGGTTGTGCTGGATCGCGCAGACCGCAGCCATGTAGAGGCATGCCCGCAGTCGCTTGCGCCCTCCGTGTATGTGGCGGCGTTTGCATGTGCTTCCGCTGTCCCGATTGTAGGGAGCCAGACCGGCCAGTGCCGCAATCTCCTGGCGGGAAAGCGTTCCGATTTCCGGAATATGCGCCAGCAGGGTTGCGGAGCAGATCTTTCCAAGACCTTTTATGCGTTGGATCCGCTGGTTCTTTTCTTTCATTGGCGCGTTGGTGTTGATCGTCTCCGCGATCTTCTTCTCAAGCATCTTGAGCTCCTTTTCGATCCAGTTAAGGTGCTTTTTCACCAGTTTAAGGAACGAGGGATCGGCGGCGGTTTCAAGTCGGCTCGTTTCGGCGGTGCGCATTTCATTGAGCTGCTGTCGTCGGTCAACCAGTGCACACAAAAGTCGCTGTTCCTTCGTTGGTTTTTCAGACCGTTTTGGATGCGCCGCAGCGGCAAAGTCGCCAATAACCCCGGCATCAATCGGGTCGGTTTTTGCGAGTTGCCCCATGCTCAGGGCGTAGTGCCGAACCCGCGAGGGGTTGACGATGCTGACATCTGCGCCGGCATCCATAAGCTTCCAGGCGGCCATCCGCTCATAGCCTCCGGTGGACTCGAGTACGTAATGCACCTTGCCGATTCGGGCCATCATCGACTCCACTCCCTTGATGGTGTTGTCAAACCGATCCGGGCGTCCTTTATACAATACATCCAGATGGAGCTTGGACACATCCACTCCGCAATATACTTTTTCCTTACAGTTCATGTTCGCTCCTTCTTGTTAATGCGAGCTCGTTTCTACGGCTCATGCAACGGTTCGAGTCCAACATGGCAACCGTCCGGCGGATCACGGCTTCGCGACGTTCTGCCCCAAGGCGAACCAGACACGAATCGATCTCATCCGGGCGGGAACCGCTCCCGGTCTGCCAACCGGGAGCGGCACTCCTCTTCGAGGATTGCACAGCCCATTTCACGGGAAAAAGGATTTCTGCGACGTAATAGAAATTCATTCTCAAAATCCTTTTTCCCTACATGCATTGAATTGATTGGAAAGACATACAAGAC
>JAROAZ010000098.1 GCA_029432775.1 Pontiellaceae bacterium B12227
AGCAACGGTGTTAAACGACAACAGAAAAATCAGGATTTTTAACAGCTGAATTTGCCGCAATGATTAATTTTCGCATTACAGCAGTTAAAGCCACTTTTTTAGGACGATGGTTTTCTTCAACCAAGCGAATATAAAACTCCTTCATCACTGGGTTGTGTTGAATGGCACAGACGGCCGCCATATAAAGGCAGGCTCTCAATCGCTTGCGTCCACCGTGGATATGGCGCCGTTTACAGGTTGTTCCGCTATCTCGATTATAGGGGGCAAGACCAGCGAGAGCGGCGATTTCCTGACGGGAAAGTGTGCCGATTTCCGGAATGTGGGCCAACAGGGTGGCTGCGCATATCTTTCCCAGACCTTTGATTTTTCGAATCCGCTGTTCTTTTTGCTCCATAAGGGTATTCGAACTTATGGTTTCGGAGATCTTCTTCTCCAAGGCTTCAATCTCCTTTTCGATCCAGCGAAGGTGTTTTTTTACCAGTTTAAGGAAATACGGATCTGCCGCGGTCTCAAGGCGGCTTACCTCGGCCGTTCGCATCTCGGAAAGCTGCTGCCTTCTGTCCACCAGGGCAGTCAACAGCCGCTGCTCCTTCGACGGCTTTTCCGAGGGCTTGGGTTGAACTGCTTCGGCAAACTCACCGATCATTCGGGCATCGATTGGATCAGTTTTGGCGATCTGTCCCATACTCAGGGCATAAAACCTGACGCGTGCAGGATTAATGATGCTCACGTCCGCCCCTGCATCCATAAGCTTCCAGGCGGCCATGCGTTCATAGCCTCCGGTCGATTCGAGGACATAATGGACTTTCCCGATCTTCACCATCATGGACTCCACCCCCGGGATCGTGTTGGTAAACCGGGTCGTGCGGCCTTTAAACAATACATCCAAATGATGCTTGGAGACATCCACTCCACAATATACTTTCTCTCTACAGTTCATGTTCGCTCCTTCTTGTTAATGCGAGCTCGCGTTAACGGCTCATGCAACGGTTCGAGGACAACATGGCAACCGTCCGGCGGATCACGGCTCCGTGACGTTCAGCCCAAAGGCGAACAGGACACAGATCGATCTCGTCCAGACGGGAACCGCTCCCGGCCGGCCAGCCGGGGGCGGAACTCCTCTACGAGGATTGCACAACCCCTTTCACGGGAAAAAGGATTTCTGCGACGTAAGATAAAATCATTCTCAAAATCCTTTTTCCCTACCTGCATTGAGTTGATTGGAAAAACATACAAG
>JAROAZ010000099.1 GCA_029432775.1 Pontiellaceae bacterium B12227
GCGGGGACGCCGAATACGTCCTCCTTCAGAACGGAAGGTATATGAAAAGAAAGGCTATTAAACTGCCGCGCAGCGGCTTACTGGAACCAGTGGTTTGAGGTTATCGGGACAACGTGGGGTTAATCCGGTCAGAGTCTAATTCCCCTCAACCTCATCCATAACGTTCGCTACTAATATGAAAAAGATACTCATACTAATATTTGTTGTGCTGTTTACACTCCACACACAAGCTACAATTCAGTTCGGAGATATCCTTGTTGTAGACGGAGAGAAACACTCAATGTCTACCTATCCCCTTTATGAATATCTTGATTATTTCGCATCATCTAAACCTGATTTTGGGCTGTATTTTAATTCACGAAGTACAGCCTGTTACAGAGGATATATCGCCACATGGGAAATTAGTGATGGCATCCTATATTTAATCAAAATCCAAGATCAGGACTTAAAGCAAACTTATCCGTTGAACACGTTGTTTCCAACCACTGGAACTCAACCCGTCAAAGCAGAATGGTTTTCAGGGTTCCTTTCTCTACACAAAGGAAAGTCGATAGATCACTGGGGAGCAAAAGGAGAACGAGAGTTATTATACAGAATTAACAGTGGAGATGTTGCAGAGAAGTTTATAGTCGATCATAAGAAAAGATGGATTACACAGGCTTCTGAAGTTTTGGAAGCATGGCATCCCTTTGGGACAAACGCTCCTGTTTGCAGCTTCAAAAATTATGAAGGAACCCGTGAGGATTTTTCAGACAATCTGAACATGATGGCAGAACTTGCGATGATAGGAGTAGATGAGGGATTACTTTCTTCGAAAATAGATTTAGAACCCCGTTTAAAATTCATCTCTGAAATTGACTCAACACATTTTCGCCTTACAGAAAATCATCGAGGTATGTCTTGTTTACAATTTCTCAACGCCATTGCGAAGGAAACCAGTAATGCTCTAGTCATTGATGTTAAAGAAGGATATGTGGTTTTCAAAATAACCAAGAAACAGGTTCAGAAAACCTCACAGAAATATGTTGAAGGCACAGAGAATACAAATTCAACATCATGGTTGTTGAGAAAGAGAACTACACCCAGAGATCCCAATGACATTTTCGGAGAATAACTAAGCGAACAATAGAGCAATAGAGTGACACGAGTGAGGTACGAGGGAGCTGTCATGCTATTGACCGGTTCCAGTGAGCGGCGGAGCGGTCGACACGTA
>JAROAZ010000009.1 GCA_029432775.1 Pontiellaceae bacterium B12227
CCCGCCTGCCCCGCGCATAGAAAATTATTAGGTTACGTCTGCGCCGTAATCATTTTGATCTAAATCATTTTGTCTATACCTGCAACGAGTCTCGGTGGGATTAGGAGAAAGATTAAGAGTAGGATCAGGAGGGGAGGAACTTTTTTCCAAGGATTGGAAATGTGCTCCTGTTTGGGCTTCAGATGGTTATGCAAACAGAGCTTATTGGAACGTTATTGAGACAGGAAAATCTTTGAACGACCTGCTGAAAAAGGTAGTCTTCTCATGTAAGCTGAGCGTGATGCACAGTGCATTTCAGCTCAACATCTGAATAACCGAACAGGAAAGGAAACGATGGTAATGAATACATCTAAACTGACTACACCCGCCCCTTCCACTGGTACCGCAACAGCTGCGATCCCCGTTAACGTTCAATTTCGTCATATGGGCGAATCAAAGCGAGTAACCTGGTTGGTTAATCAGATGATGGATAAATTCAGTAAGTTTCCTATATCAGGCTCAACGGCTACGGTGGTGGTGGACGAAACCCATCATAAAGAGAAAAAAGGCGTCTTTCAAGTCAAGCTGAAGCTCTCGGTCCCGGGAGAACGTCTTTACGTGTCGCAATCCCACGAGCAGACCGGCATGCACGATGGTGTTTATACCGCCATTGCCGATGTGTTCGATAATGTGGAACGCCAGCTGATTAAGCGTCATGGCAAACGCGCAAGGCGCCGCGCGCATAAAGCTTATGTAGAAGCAGCCTGATTCATCTCTCCTATGAATCAGCGAAGCCTTCCGGAAATCTCCCCGGAGGGCTTTTTGATTATTATGACTAAGAACTGATTTTACTGAAGACGGAGTACGCTAAAACTTCATTCGGAAACAGGAGACGCTATGAATAAACATTATCCCGTATCTCGTCGCGACTATCTGACCCTGTCGGCCGCGGCCATCAGCGGTGCGGCTCTCTATCCGCGCGACAGCTGCAGTATGTCTTCCAAGGTGCCTGCTCCGTTGATGAGAACCTTCGGCAATACCGGCTATAAGGTAACTACGCTGGGGCTGGGCGGTCAGGGATCAATCCAGTGGACGCCTGATGACGTTGATCCGGCAGCGATCATTCAGAAAGCCTTTGATCTGGGGATCAATTTTTTTGATACGTCCAACATGTACGGCCCCAGTCAGGTGAACTATAACGCCGCCTTTAACAAACTGAACCTGATCCCCGGTGAGGCCGGCTATAATGCAAAGCTGCGCGAATCGATCTATCTGACCAGTAAAACGCTGATGCGTTGGGGCAGGCCCGGTTGGCCTGAAGTGGAGAATGTCCGCAATGTCTCCAATGGGGAGGAAGTGCAATGCGCCGTCGGCGATCTGAAAAGGGCGCTGTCGCAGGTCTATGGTGATGATGACGGGAATTATCCAAAAGGCGCCTACTTTGACTTTTTCCTGATTCACAGCATCACCGGTTTTGAAGAAGTGGATGTGCTCTACAGAGGTATCGAAACCCCGCTCGATCCCGATGAGAACTTCGGTGCACTCGTCGCACTGCGCGATTACCGCGATGGCACCAACCTGACCGGCACCAATCCGAAAAAAGAAAAACTGATTCGGCACCTCGGGTTTTCCGGACACAATAATCCGCCGGCCATGATCGATATGATCCAGCGCGATGAGGATAATCTGATGGAGGCCATGCTGGTTTCCATGAACGCCAACGATAAGCTCTATTTCAATATGCAGAACAACGTCATGCCGGTTGCCCGCGCCAAAGGGCTCGGCATTATCGGCATGAAGGTCTTTGCCGATGCGGTGATGTATGGCAAGGAAGCCCGCTTCTCCCAAACCCCTGTGGATGTGTATCGCAAGGTGGGGTCGCCCGAACTGCCGAGCCATCAGCTGATTGAGTATGTGCTGAACTCGCCCGATATTGACACGCTGATTATCGGCACAGGCCATGTGGACGACGACCCGCTCAAGTGTCAGCTGACACAGAATTATTATGCGGCTCAATTTGAGCCCAACTCGCTCTCCGCAGAAGAACTGAAAGAAATAGAACGGAAGACCGCAAAAATTAATGGCGGTCAGACCAACTATTTCCAACTCGATAAAAACGGGCTGAGTTCGCCGAGAGATATTCAGGTTGAAACCGTCGGTGGAAAAAGTCGGATCACCTGGCAGACCGCCTATGCTGCCGATGCGCCGATTTCGTGTTATGAGGTCGTGGTGAATGGCGTAGAGCTGGGCGAAGTTCCGCATCGACCTCAGACGCTGAAATCAAAACCGTTTGTCTTCGAAACCGACGAGCCGGTTAAGGGCGACGTCGTTGTCCGCACCGTCGATGCCGACGGGGATAAATCCTACGCCCGCATCAAAGGCACCATCGCCCGGAATGTCTCCAACTGATTTCCAACCCCTGGAAACACAAAGCCTGTCATCTCCCGGGAGCGTCGATCTCCAGATCGACCGGATGGATTACCGGAAGACCGTACGGTAGGGCGTGGTGTCCCCCGCGCCGCGGAGGAGAGGACCGCCACAAAAAGCACAAAGACCGCAGAAGGAAAGTAGAACGGGCGTCCCGCTCGACCTCTTCGTGCAATCGCAATTTTTTTTTGCAAAATGATTCTGGGCAAAATGATTCGTAGCGACGGTCGTAGATATTTTGTTTGGTGCAAGCCAATGTCCGCCCGCAGAAGGGGGGCGCCAACCAAATCCTGTTGTAAAGTAGTCGTTCTGGAGAACGCCGCTCCCGGGGATTTAGTGCGACACTGTGACGCAGGTGTGACATGGGGTGCGCCCGATGTGGGACATGTGGCGCAGTTCGGGGTTCCAATGGTCGGAGGCGGGTTTTTCCAATGATTGGAATTTCGGCCTTTGTTTGCAGGGGTTCACGGGGCCCGGCTTACGACCCGGGGCCGCTGGCACGGTTCGTGTTATAGGGGCCGTGTCGCTAATGACACCAATTTTATTTAAATGGAGACAAATTATGAGCACAGCAGGATCTAAAGTATTGGGTATCGACCTGGGTACCACCAACTCGTGTATGGCCGTTATGGAAGGCGGCGAGCCGACCGTTATCCCGAATGCGGAAGGCGGACGCACAACCCCATCGATCGTGGCTTTTGCCAAAGACGGCGAACGTCTGGTTGGAACCGCGGCCAAGCGCCAGGCAGTAACCAACCCGCAACACACGATCTTTTCCATCAAGCGCTTCATGGGACGTAAGTTCGAAGAAGTTGCTCACGAAACAGATCTGGTTCCTTATGACGTGGTGAAAGCTAAAAACGGCGATGCGCACGTTAAGATCGACGACAAAGTATACAGCCCGCAGGAAATCTCCGCGATGATTCTGCAGAAGCTGAAGGCGGATGCGGAAGCCTATCTGGGCGAAACCGTTTCGCAGGCGGTGATCACGGTTCCGGCCTACTTTAACGACTCCCAGCGCCAGGCGACTAAAGACGCCGGTAAGATTGCCGGGCTTGAAGTGCTGCGTATTATCAACGAGCCGACTGCGGCCTCGCTGGCATACGGCCTCGACAAGAAGTCGGAAGAAAAGATTGCGATTTATGACCTCGGCGGCGGTACGTTCGACGTATCGATCCTCGATATCGGCGACGGCGTGTTTGAAGTGACGGCTACCAGCGGTGACGGACATCTGGGTGGTGACGACTTTGACCAGAAGATTATTGACTGGCTCGTGGCGGACTTTAAAGCAGAGCAGGGCGTTGACCTTTCTGCGGATCCGATGGTGCTGCAGCGTCTGAAAGAAGCAGGCGAAAAAGCGAAGTGCGAACTTTCCAGCTCGCAGTCGACCGAAATCAACCTGCCGTTCATTACGGCGGATGCGTCGGGCCCGAAACACTTGAATGTTACGCTGACCCGCGCGAAGCTCGAAGAGCTGTGTGATGATCTGATCACGAAAGCCATTGCTCCGGTTCGCACGTGTCTGTCGGACTCCGGACTGAACGCTTCCGAAATCAACGAAGTGATTCTCGTGGGCGGTTCCACCCGTATGCCGAAAGTTCAGGATTCCGTGAAGGAAATCTTCGGACAGGATCCGCACAAAGGGGTGAACCCGGATGAAGTGGTTTCCATTGGAGCTTCCATTCAGGGCGGCGTTCTTAAAGGTGAAGTGAAGGACGTACTGTTGCTGGACGTTACCCCGCTGACGCTGGGTATTGAAACCATGGGCGGCATTTCCACTCCGCTGATCGAACGCAACACCACCATCCCGGCGAAGAAGAGTGAAATCTTCTCCACTGCGGCGGACAACCAACCGGCCGTGGAAATTCACGTGCTGCAGGGTGAGCGCAAGATGGCGAATGCCAACAAGACTATCGGCCGTTTCAACCTCGACGGTATTCCGCAGGCACCGCGTGGTACGCCGCAGATTGAAGTAACGTTCGACATCGATGCCAATGGTATCCTGAAGGTCAGCGCCAAAGATCTGGGCACCGGCAAGATCCAGCACATCACCATCACGGCTTCGAGCGGTCTGTCCGACGAAGAGATTGATGCCATGATGAAAGATGCGGAAGCACACGCGGCGGAAGACGAAAAGCTGAAAGAAAAAGTTGATCTGAAGAACCAGGCGGACTCCACCGTATTCCAGACGGAAAAATTCCTGAAGGAAAACGAAGATAAAGTTACGCCGGAACAGAAGGCTGAAGTGGAAGCTGCGATTGAGCCGGTTAAAAAGGCCATCGAAGCGGAAGACTACGAAACCATGAAGACGGCCCTCGACGCTCTGAACGAAAAGATGCAGGCGGCGGCAACGGAAATGTATGCAAATGCAGCTCCGGAGCAGGGCGCTCCGGGTGCGGATGCCGGTGCAGCTGAAGGCGGCGGTGAAAAGACGGCTTCGGATGTTGAGGAGGCTGACTTCGAAATGGTCGACGAAGACGAGAAGAAATAGAGATTTGATCAGACGGATCAGTCGGATATGACTGATCCGTCTGATTGTCATTTAATAATGGCGGGCGACCGCTGAAGATCTAAAACCTAACAAGGAGAGAAATATCCATGAAGATTAAACCATTGGGTGAACGTGTGTTGGTTGAGCCGGTTAAGGCTGAAGAAGTTGCTAAGGGCGGAATCATTATTCCTGACTCCGCGCAGGAAAAACCGCAGGAAGGTAAAGTGATTGCTGTGGGTACCGGCAAGATCGATGAAAACGGCAAGAAAGTCGCATTCAACGTCAAAAAGGGCGATATCGTTCTGATGCCGAAGTATGGCGGAACTGAAGTTAAAATGGACGGTAAAGAATATCAGATCATGCGCGAAGACGATATCCTCGCGATCATCGGCTAACTCTAACTTTTAATAAGGATATTTTAAAAATGGCTAAACAAATTGTATTTGATGTAGAAGCTCGCGATGCACTGCTGCGTGGTGTTGAAAAGCTCAGCAAAGCGGTAAAAGTTACCCTCGGCCCGAAAGGCCGTAACGTTATTCTCGACAAGAAATTCGGATCCCCGACGGTAACTAAAGACGGCGTTTCTGTTGCGAAAGAAATTGAACTCGAAGATGCCTACGAAAACATGGGCGCACAGATGGTTAAAGAAGTTGCTTCCAAGACCTCTGACATCGCCGGCGACGGTACTACCACGGCAACCGTTCTGGCTGAAGCGATCTATCGCGAAGGTCTGAAGAATGTTACCGCCGGTGCCAACCCGATGAGCCTGAAGCGCGGTATCGATAAAGCGGTTGCTGCCATGGTTATTCAGCTGGGCAAACTTAGCAAAAAAGTGAAGTCCACCGAAGAAGTGGCCCAGGTTGGGACCATTTCCGCCAACGGCGACGAAACCATCGGTAACATCATTGCTGAAGCCATGGAAAAAGTCGGTAAAGACGGAACCATCACCGTTGAAGAAGCCAAGTCCATCGAAACCTACCTTGATGTGGTTGAAGGTATGCAGTTCGACAAAGGGTATCTCTCCCCTTACTTCGTAACAGATGCCAACACGATGGAAACAGTGATGGAAGATCCTTACATCCTGCTTTTCGAAAAGAAGGTTTCCAACCTCCAGGACATGCTCCCGCTGCTCCAGAACGTTGCCAAGACCGGCAAGCCGTTCATGATCATCGCGGAAGACATCGAAGGCGAAGCGTTGGCGACCCTCGTGGTGAACAAGCTGCGCGGCACCCTGAACGTATGTGCGGTTAAAGCACCTGGTTTCGGCGATCGTCGTAAAGCCATCATGGAAGACCTCGCGGTTCTGACCGGTGGTAAATTCATCACGGAAGATCTCGGCATCAAGCTCGAAACCGTTTCCATCGAAGACCTCGGTTCTGCCAAGCGTGTGACCGTGGGCAAAGACGACACCACCATCGTTGAGGGTGCTGGTAAAGTGGCTCAGATCAAAACCCGCATCGACCTGATTCGTCGTCAGATTGAAGAAACTTCTTCTGATTACGATCGTGAAAAGCTGCAGGAACGTCTGGCTAAACTGGCTGGCGGCGTTGCAGTCATCAACGTGGGCGCGGCTACTGAAGCTGAAATGAAAGAGAAAAAAGCCCGTGTTGAAGATGCCCTGCACGCGACCCGCGCAGCGGTTGCTGAAGGTATTGTACCTGGCGGTGGTGTGGCGCTTATCCGTGTTCAGAAAGCCATCGATAAAGTTGATGTTGAAGGCGACGAAAAAATCGGTGCTGACATCGTTCGCAAGGCGATCGAAGCTCCGCTTCGTCAGCTCGTGGCCAATGCCGGCGAAGAAGGCGCGATTGTGGTTCAGGAAGTCAAAAAAGGTAAGCAGGTCTACGGTTACAACGTGGCAACCGGCGAATATGTTGACATGATTGCTGCAGGCATCATCGATCCGGCCATGGTTACCCGTTCTGCGTTGCAGTACGCGGCATCCATCTCCGGTCTGCTGCTCACGACTGAGTGCATGATTACCGATATGCCTGAACCGGCATCCGCTGCTCCTGCCATGCCCGATATGGGCGGAATGGGTGGAATGGGCGGGATGATGTAGTCCAGCCTGGATAAATGGATTTTCGGAAGACTGGATGATTAAAGCCCAGTCATCCGGGAATCCAATATCCCAGAAATCCGCTCCCGACGGGGGCGGATTTTCTCGTAAATGGCGTTTGACGAAGAGGTGTCGGGTGCTATACTACGCGCCGATTTTTTTACATTATTAGGATTCTGTTTAAACAGATTAAGACAAAGCAGTTGCGCGGAGCACATACTATGAATTTTGAATATCTTACCGTTGCGGAAGAAAAGATTACCAACACTCCGATGTTGATTAACCTGATTTCCTATCGGACTCGCCAGCTGAACAGCGGCGCCCGCCCGATGGTGAAGAAAGATCATCCGGAAATGGATAATCACGATCTCGTACTGAAAGAAATTGCTGAAGGTCTGCTCACTGCTGAGATGCTGTGCTCGCAGGAAGAGGCCGAAATTCCCGGTCTGGATTTCGACGCATCGATCCTTCTGTAGGAGGAAATCCGAATATCGAATATCTAAATTCGAAACAATTTGGAATTTCGAAAGGCTCAAAGCTTCAATGTTTTGAGCTTTTCTGTTTTAAGTTTAGAGCGTGTTCAGGATTTCGAACGTAGAAATTAGGATTTGCCCCACACATGGCTGGTAAGAACAAAAAGAAAAAAAACGATCCGAATGCGGGGGTGCTGGCCTCCAACCGTAAGGCGTTGCGTGATTACGAGATATTAGAGAAAGTCGAGGCGGGAATTGTGCTGTCCGGGACGGAGGTGAAATCCTGCAAGCAGGGCCACATCAGCATCCAGGAAGGTTATGTTCATATCGATGACCGGCTGGAGGTCTATCTGGTTGGGTGCACTATTCAGCCGTATGAGCACGGGAATATCTTTAATCATAACCAGACCCGCGAGCGCAAGCTGCTGCTGCATCGCAAAGAAATTGAGCGGCTCTATGGTAAAATCCGTGAAAAGGGCCTGACCATTGTTCCGCTGAAGTGCTACCTCGTGCGCGGAAAAGTGAAAGTCCGCATCGGCCTTGCCAAAGGTAAAAATGTGGTGGATAAGCGCGATACGATTAAGAAGCGCGAATCAGACCGCGACTCCCAGCGCGCCATGCGCAACCATAACCACCGGTAGTGGGTTCCTACTGCACCTGCAGAACGGCTTCGTAGACGGACTTGGTTTCCATGTCATTCTGCTCGGCAATTTGCCTGAAGGTCCAGTCGGGCGGCGCTTCGATGCCGATGGCTTTCAGTTCTGCATACACCTTCGGAATATCAATATCGTATTTCCCCGCCAGCCGGTTCAGGGAGCGGCCGCTGTAGAAGAGGGGCGGTTTGGGCGGAAGCGGCTCTTTGCTCTCTTCCGGATCGGTCTGCACAGCGGCAGGTTCTCTTCCATGATGCCGGCCCCGGTTGCCCCGGTCCTCTTTAAAGTCCTGGATCGCGCCGAAAGGCGGCAGGCTGAACAGGGAGCTGATGATGGCCCAGAGGGTGATAACAATCGCGATATTAAAGTTGGCATTAAACACCTTGACCTTACCCAACTGGTCCTTCAGGTAGGCGGCGATCGGCTTGATGTTGTAAAGAATATGAACCACACAGGCGACCAGAAAAATAATCCCCAGATCGGTGTGCAGGGCCATCCACTTGTGTTTGGTAATTCCCAGTGCCGTCCAGTCGCTGGATCCCGGCCCGCGCGGGGCCAGGTAGGTAAAAATGCTGGTGACTGCCAATGCGATAAAGATCAGCAATGCGGTTAAAGATGTAATACGCCTCGGTGCCATACCAGCTCCTGATGTTGGGTAGGTTTTACCGTTCCTCAGCTGTTATTGCAACTGCAGCATGACCTCGTAGACGCCGTGGGGATCCATGTCGTGGTTTTCCGCGATCTGCTTCATGGTGGAGCCGGCTTTGGCCTCGAGACCTTCGCCATTGAGTCCTTTGATCATTTTGTCGACGTCCAGACTATGCTCGGCGCATACCTCTTCTACTGTCTTACGGCCGAAACCCATTCCCGGATGGTCAGGCATACCCTTCGAATGGGAGGTCGGGGCCGGTTTGATGAGATTGTAGACCTGCTGCGGGGTGAGGTTGTTGGCCGTTGCAATCTGAGCGAGCGTGGTCTTTTCTGTTACTTCTTTCAGATTCGCTTTTTCCAGGGCCTGGATGGCTTCGTTCAGGTCGAGTCCAGTCCGTTTGCAGAATGCTTTGAGCGGAGAGGCTTCTGCATGGCCGTAGGGTGGTTCGCCATATTCTCTGGCTGCGGCTTCCTTCAGGCTTTCATTGAAATGCTGAATGCCGGAGATTGGAGGAAGCCCGAAGAGGGTGAACAGTGTGATGAAAAGTGTAATCCCAAGAGCAAGGTTAAAGTCCCCCGTGAAGACCTTGAGCTGCTGGGTCTTGTTTTTCATGTAGGTCACGATCGGCTTCCAGTTCAGAACGGTATGGACGATGCCGGCCACGATAAAGAGGATGCCGAGATTGACGTGTAGCGCACCCCATTCCTCTTTTCCGAGGCCCAGCATGTTCCAGTTGGCCCAGAAGGCGATTTTCCCCTGGGGAGTGACATACAGAATAACGCTGGTAAACAGCAGAAGAATGAATGCAAGTAATGTTGTGAGTGAAGTCGTTTTTCTGAATGTCATTTCCCTTGGTTTCCTTTTTAGAACTCTATAAATGCGGCCGTTTCTTTGGCCACGGCACCTCCCATTACCTGTTGAGCGGTCCCGCCGAACATGCGGCCCATCAGGCCTGCATTCATGGTTGAGATATAGGTTTTACCATCTGCCTTTTCATACACTCCGATGGAGCAGGGCATCATCACAGAAAGAAAGCGGGCATCGTCGTCGAGCAACACCTGTTCCGCATGATCCGGTTGACAGATTTTGAACGAGGCGACAGGCAGCACAGCTTTGCCTTCTTTCGCGAGTGTTTTATCCAATCTCATAAGGGCTGACACCTTCCATCCTGAATTCGTCACATTGTTCTGAATTTTTGCGATGGTTTCCTCATAGCCCAGCGGGCTGGGCTGTTCGCTAAGCATCATTTTGGGCATGACGAGCATTATGCTGACAATCCCAATTGCGAGTCCGAATACGGTTCCATATGCAAACTGTTTCATCGTGTTCTCCTTTATTTGAATGATAAGCCGAATAATAATCCCATCACGGCGCCATAGATGGCGCCGCGCCAGGGTGTGGCGGTTAAAGGGCAGGCTCCGGAGGAGCATTTGCCGAAATGTCCGGCCAATGCCCCGCACAGAATGCCCACGGTCATGCAAAGGCCTATCCTCAGAATGACTGCCTTATCCATACTGTAATTCCTGTCGTTAGATGAAGAGGTTGGCGTTGTTTCCGAGATGGTCAATGTACATCGCCACGCCACCCTCTTCAATGCCGTCAATCAACTCTTCGCTTTTAATGCCCATGAGGTCCATGGTCATCGTGCAGGCCACCATTTTAACGCCGTTCTTCTGAGCAGACTTAATCAGCTCCGGCAGGGTGGAAACATTTTTCTTTTTCATGACGTCCTTCATCATGGCCGTGCCCATGCCGCCCATATGCAATTGGGACAGCGCGAGTTTATCCGGCCCCTGCGGCATCATTTTTCCGAACATTTTTTCAATGAGATTTTTCTTCAGGGTAACCGGCCCGTTTTTCCGCAGGATATTCAAACCCCAGAAGGTGAAGAACAGGGTGACCTCATAGCCCATCGTGGCGGCTCCGTTGGCGATGATGAACGAGGCAAGCGCCCGGTCCAGATCGTTGCTGAATACCACGTTGGTAAAGCGCTTGGGGCCATTGGAGATCATGCTGCAGACTTCACCGCGCTGCAGTTTGGTAATCTGTGCCTCGTAACCACCGCCTTTGACAGGCTCAAGACTGTCGAGCTGATTACCGGTCGAGTTGCACCAGGCTGGAATATCCGCTGCAAAACCGTGGTCGGTAGAAACAATAGTGAGGGCCTCGCCCGGCCGAATTTCATCCAATGCGTTTTTCAGGCTCATGATGGGGCCCGGGCACTGTAGTCCGGTCGTGTCGATGTGCTGTACCACATTACCCGGAGCCGATGGATTGCCGGCTGTGTCCATGGTTTTTTCACCGGGATCGTCGGTGGTGGTTTCGTGTTCCGGAATGATGTCCGGCTGATTGGCTGTGACCATCATATAGGTTTTATAACCGCCGGTCAGATTGCGGCACTTAAACCCGCTCTGAGTCAGGATGCGGCAGGCCAGATAGCCGCGTAGGCCGACCTGACAGAAGATCAGATATTCGCGGTCTTTATCCAGATCGGCGAGCTTTTCACGCAAGGTCGGCAACGGAATATTTTTGGCTCCGGGAATGGTTCCGCCTTCCACCTCTTCCGGATTACGGACATCGATCAGCTTCTGGTTGTCGGCCGGTTGCAGCGCTTCTTCCACATGGAAGAGAGCTGCATCGCCGTTCAGGACGTTAACCGCAACAAAGCCGGCATAGTTAACCGGATCCTTCGCCGAGCCGAAGGGCGGGGCATAGGTCAGCTCCATCTCTTCCAGATCATAAACGGTTAGTCCCGCGCGGATCGCCACGGCGATCACATCAATGCGCTTGTCCACGCCGTCAGCACCGACCGCCTGTGCGCCGAGGACTTTTCCAGTGGTGGGATCGAACAGCATTTTGAGGGAGATCGGGTGGGAGCCGGGATAGTAGGACGCATGGCTGGCCGGGTGAACATAAACCTTCTCATAGGAAATGTTCTGGCGCTTTGCCGTTTTTTCGCTGAGGCCGGTCATCCCGATTGCCATGTTGAACACTTTGCAGATGGCGGTGCCCTGTGTGTTTTTGTAGGCACTGTCACGCCCGAAAATATTATCCGCCGCAATACGACCCTGGCGATTGGCCGGTCCTGCCAGCGGAATCAAGGCCGGCTGGTTGGTCGTGAAATCGGTGACCTCGATGGCGTCGCCGACGGCGTAGATGGCCGGGTCGGACGTAACCATGTGGTCGTTTACTTTAATGCCGCCTGTGGTGCCCAGTTCCAGTCCGGCATCCACGGCCAGCGTGGCTTCAGGTTTTACGCCGATGGCCAATACGGCAACATCGACATGCAGTCGGTCGCCGTCGCTGAGAATCAGATCCACCCCGTTGGCAGTTTCTTCGAATGCTGTCACGGAGGTTTCGAGTTTCAGGTTCACTCCGAACAGGCGCAGTTCCTGATGCAGCACCGTGGCCATTTCCGGATCAGCCGGGCCCATCACCTGAGGGGCCAGCTCGATCAGTGTCGTCTCATATTTCTTTTCGCGCAGGGCTTCGGCCATTTCCAGGCCGATGTATCCGCCGCCGATAACAGCCGCACTCTTCTTGCCTTCAAGAGACTGGATGATCTGATCCATGTCTTCCAGGTTCCGGAGGGTCAGCACATTCGGGTTGTCGATGCCGGGGATCGGCGGACGAATCGGAGCCGCGCCGGGGCTGAGAATCAGGCTGTCGTAGGACTCGGTATATTCCTCGCCGCTTTTCAGGTTTTTGACGGTGACTTCCTTTTTATCGCGGTCAATGGATATCACTTCGCTCAGTGTGCGTACATCCAGATTAAATTTAGCTATCATGGCCGCCGGCGTGGTGACCAGCAGTTTATCGCGCTCGGCGATGGTGCCGCCGATATGATAGGGCAGTCCGCAGTTGGCAAACGAAATGTCCGGTCCGCGTTCGAAGAGAATAATTTCAGCGTTTTCATCCAGACGGCGAGCACGGGCTGCGGCACTGGCACCTCCGGCGACACCGCCGACAATCAATAGTTTTTTAATACTCATTTTACATGACCTTTCTAATCATAAATATACTAACATAATAATAAATTAATGTTGCGGGCGAAAAAACAGGACCCTAGTCCTGGAAATTTAAAAATTGGCGCAGGTGTTTATGCATACACGTAAAGACCTTCAGGAAATCGCGGTTGCATAAACTGCAATACTTCTGTGTACCGTCCTTGCGGATTTCAACCAGCTTTTGCTGACACAGAATTTTAAGCTGCTGTGACATCATCGACTGACTGCACCCCAGTTCTTCATAGAGCTGAGTAACGGTCCGCTCGCCACCGGCCAGAATCTCAACCACACCGAGACGAACAGGGTGGGCCAGTGCTTTAAGCACCTCGGCAGCCGCTTCTCTTTCTTCTTTAACCATCAAACACTCCAAATAATTACAGTAAGCATTATAATATTTTTATATTAAGCCCAACCCAATTGTTTCACTATTTTTCGGCTATGGATTCAGATGATTTTCCTGACTAATGCGTACATGTTTATCAATATTTACCATAAAAGAATATTATAATATCGATATATTTGTGTTGAATTAATTCGCCCGGAATGTTCTAACTACACCATGTACAAGCGCGCATTAGGTGACGCGCGTACCTAACCACAACAAGGAGCAGGGGAATGAATAAACGACTGATAACAACAGCCGTAGCTACCGTGGCCATAACCAGCCAGATTTTTGCAACAGAAGGAATTAATCTAATCGGTATCGGTCCGGTTCAACAGGGAACCGCCGGAGCCGGTGTGGCTTCCGCCAAGGATTCCACCTGGCTGATTCTCAATCCGGCCGGTCTCACAGATGTCGAAATGGGAGTCGATGCATCGTTGCAGGTTTTCGCGCCTGTTCGCACGATGGATTCTACAGGAAGCTTTGGCGCAGGAGAGCAGGAAGACAACTCCTCCTTTGTAATACCTTCGATCAGTGGATCCTTTGGTTGTTGTCATGGCGAAAATGGATTTTTCGGATTGGGTGTTTATGGCACCAGTGGCATGGGAGTCGATTATGGCATGGGGCGTATTGGAGATTTTGGTACGGGCTCAGCTCAGAATGTGGGCGATAAAATGACCGAGCTTTCGGTCGCAAAAATCACCGCGACCTATGCCTATAAGGCCGGGGATAGTGGCTTCAGTGTGGGGGCCGGCCCAATTTTTGTGATTTCCCGTCTTAAAACAGACATGTTGAATCCCGCTACATTCGCTTTTTCTTCAGGTGATTGGGATACGGCTTATGGCGTGGGTGCCATTATCGGTGTTAACCAGAACTTTGGGGCATTCACTATTGGTGCTAGCTATATGTCGGAGCAGTTTATTTCGGAATTTGATGAATACAACAGCTTGTTAGGCGACTCTCTGAACCTTCCGCAGCAATTGACGGTTGGAGCGGCCTACAATGTTCTCGATAATCTGGAGCTGGTACTGGACTATCGTTGGACAGGCTGGAAAGAGCTCGATACGCTAGGTGATACCTTTGGTTGGGACAATCAAAACATAGTTAAAGCCGGAGTGACTTGGGGAGTCAGCGAAGCGCTCACATTACGCGGTGGTATTTCCTATGGAAACTCACCGATCGCTGATGATCAGGTATTTGCCAATGCACTTTTTCCGGCCATCATGGAAACCCATCTGGCGTGTGGTGCATCTTACGCATGGGAAAAGTGGGCAGCTCATGTTGCATACATTCACGCATTGGAAGTCAGCCAAACTGAAAGTACTGGCCTCGACATGACTGGTATGGGTGGTCCGGCTAATTTCGGACAAGGAACCGAAATCAGTATGTACCAGAATTCGCTGACAGCAGGCGTGTCTTATAAATTCTAATTAATTCCAAGCCTTGGAAATTTGAAAGGCCCCGGTTCGGGGCCTTTTATTTATCAAATGGCATCCACCTCCGAACATTGGAATAATATCTATCAAGACACGGAAGAGTGTCGGCTGGGTTGGTATGAAGACCATCCGTCGACCACCTTGGAGCTGCTGAATCAGATTCCGGGATGGGAGAACACAACCATCTTTCTTCCCGGGGCTGGAACTTCTTTGCTGGTTGATTACCTGCTGGATGCCGGAGCCAGGCTTGTTCTGAATGACCTAAGCTCTGTGGCACTCCGTTTGCTAAAAGAGCGGCTGGGGGATCGCGGAGTAAGGGCCGAATGGATTTGTCAGAATATAGCCTATCCGCTGGGAGCGTCCGTTGCCGAAGTCGATATCTGGATCGACCGGGCTGTATTACACTTCCTTACCGATGAACATGACATCGGAGGCTGCTTCAGGAATATCCGGACGAAGTTGAAGGTCGGTGGTCACGCGTTGTTTGCCGAGTTTCTGCCAAACGGCGTTTCAAGATGTGCCGATCTAGAATTGCATGGCTATTCACTTGAAGAGCTTTTGGAGCGACTGGGAGAAGACTTTGAGCCGGTCGATCATTTCGAGCATACTTATATCGGTCCCGACGGCGAATCCCGCCCCTATATCTATTCTTTGTTCAAACGCGTGGCTTAACGTGAGCGGAACGCTTTCCTGCGCCAGCTCAGGTGAAGCGTAGCTACACTTGTTGGCATATCGTTCCTGTGTAGCACCGGTTGTTCTCCCTTCGGTCAAACTCGCTACGCGTCACCCTGCTTGCTGGGAAAGCGGTTTCTGAGAATCAGCATTTCAAAACTGAATCGAAACCACCTCGCCCTGAAACATCCAATCCCTCGCTCGTTCGACTAGCCCCGCCCGAACTGGATTCTGCAAAACATAATGCCATTTCTCGGCATAGCTTTCGCTATGCCGAAGCAGATGATCAAAGAAGCCGGGCTGCCAATGCGGCATCGGTTCTTGAATGCTTTTTGTAAGCGCACGCTTCATCATTCGAACCGTTGTCCCGAGCGTGTGGCTGGGTGCCATACGGATGAAGCAATGGATATGATCCAGCATAATTACATATCGTCCAACCGCAATACCGCGCGGCTCTGCTTTTTTAGCATAGTTGCGGAATGCAGCGTGAACGGCCTCGTTGGCAAGAATCGGTTTTCGGCCAGCGGTGCAGAACGTCACGAAATAAACCGGCGCATCGTACGAATGAAAAACCTGATCGAGGCGATGTGGTTTGTTGGGGTGCGGGGACATGCACAGAGTATGCAAAGAAGCGCGTTCTGGATCAAACGCTTTCCTTCGCAAGCTCAGGTGAAGCGTTACTACACCTGTGTTTGCCAAAGATGATGCCCCTAGTGTAGCACCGCTTCACCCAGCTTGCTGGGAAAGCGGTCTAGGCGGAGCGGCTACACCCCATACGCCCGAGCCAGCGTATCGGACAGATCGTTCACCTTGACGCTGCCCTTTGCCGCCTTCCTCAAACTCACCAGACAGATCGGGCACATGGTGGCGACGTTGCCGCCGGATTCTTTGAGCTGTTCCGTCCGGTTGCCGGCAATGCGGTGCGACTCGCTCGGGAAGAGCGATTCAAGCGGCCCGCCACAGCAATGTGTGTTCTTGCCGCACAGACGCGGCTCGTTCAGCTTAGCGCCGGTTTTGGCCAGCAGCTGGCGCGGCTGATCGACCACGTTTTCGTGGCGGGCATAGACGCAGGAATCGTGAATGGAGAGTTCATCGGTGATTTGGGTGTCGGGTTCCATACCACTTTCGGCGAGCACTTCGAGATAGCTCTTCACTTCAACATCGAAACCCTTCACGAATTCGGGGAAGACGGTGCGCAGCGTGTGCGTGGTATGCGGATCGACGGTGATGATTTTTTCGACGCCGTTTTTCTTAAACATATCGGCGACGCGTTGGGCATGTTTGGCAAACGAGCCGTCGACGCCTTCATCATAGACGAGCGCGCCGGAATAGAGCTCTTCGCCGTAGAGATAGCCGAAATCGATGTTCGCTTTTTTCAGCAGCAGCGCAATGTTGCGCAGCATGCGGTCGTAATCTTTCTGTTCATCCTTCGAGGCCATCATGCCCATGAAGAAGGTCATGTTGATGAACTTGTTGACGTTGCGGCCGAGCCCGAAATATTTGGTGATCGGGGAATTCTCGAACTTCGACATTTGTCCGGACATCGCATCGATGATCGGAATCAGCTGATAGAGGTGGCCGGTGTAGAGGACGGTTTTTCCACCCTTTGGAAGATCGAGCCCCTTGGACCAGCGCGTGGCCGCGGCATTGGAGATCGGTAGTACGCTTTTACGCTGGTTCAGGTTGTCGGCCAGGATGCCCAGAATGTCTTTGGTTGGTAATGGCATGGCGGCTCCTTAGGAAAGGTTGAATTCGTTTTCGTTAATGTATTTGCGCAGGAAGCGAACGTTGTCGGCAATGTTGACTTCAGCCGGACAGTTTTCGGCGCACATGCCGCACAGAAGGCATTGATAGATGGTGGAAATATTTTCGCGCACCTTGTCCTCGAGCCCGACCTGGACATAACGGAACAGTTTGCGCGGCAGCATTTCGATGCCCATCGGGCAAACCGCCGTGCAGACCCCGCAGTGCATGCAGGCATCGGCGTTGAATGTGTCGGAACATTTTACGGCCGAAGCCAGTTTTGATGAAACCCTACTCATGGCCTTCTTCCTCCTGTTCCCTGAATTCATATTTAAAGTAGCCGTCGATGTCCGGACGGCCGACTTCTTCAACCATGCCGTAGCGGCGCATCGCCATCATCCAGTAGACCGTTTCGTATTCGGGGACGCCGATGGCTTCCGCAATTTCCGGCACGGTTTTGTTTTCTTCTTTGAGGATCGCCAGAATGCGGTCCCTCATAATCATTTCATCGCGCATCACTTCGCGCATATCGCGTTTTGTCGTACTCATGCGGGCACCACCTCTTTGCTGCAGGCATCAATCATTGCCGTGATTTGTTGATCCGTATAGCCCTCAACGTCCAGCGCATCGTGCGGACAGATCGGCACGCAGGCGCCTTCTCCTTTACAGAGCGATTTGACCACAAAGGCCACTTCTTTTTCTCCGTGGTGAATCTTTTCGATGGCGCCGTAAGGGCAGGCCTTGAGACATTCATCGCACCAAAGGCACTTGTCGGTATCGACCCGTGCAATCAGCGGCTCGAGATCGACGAAGCCTTTCATGAGCAGGCCGCCCGCTTTGCTGACCGCCGCGAGCGACGCGCCGACACTTTCGGCCATCGTCTTCGGGCTTTGCGCCGAACCGGCGAGGAAGACCCCGTCGATCACGGTTTCCACCGGACGCAGTTTAATGTGCAGCTCGTTCAGGAATCCGTCTTTACTGACCGGCAGCTTGAGCAGGTTCATCAGTGTCTCGTTCTTCTTGGGCACCATGCCGGTGATCAGCACGACGAGGTCGGCTTGAATCTCCACCTCTTCGCCGCCCATCAGTTGGTCCTTTACGGTAACCACGAGTCCATCGGCGGTGTCGGCAACCGTTGGTGCTTCAGTATCCTGATAGCGCATGAAGACCGCGCCGCGGGTGCGCGCTTCTTCGTAGATCGTTTCGTTGTGTCCGTAGGTGCGGATGTCGCGATAGAGGTGATACTGGTTCAGGTCGCCCGGTCGGTCTTCGAGACAGACGGCCATGTGCGTGCCGGCATTGCAGCAGTAGCGTGAGCAATACTGATTCGGCTCGGGGCAGGCTTCGGTCTTCTTCTGGCGACTGCCCACGCAGTAGACAAACGCCACATTCTTGACCGGCTTGCCGTTATAGGTCAGCTCGCCATCCTGCTGGTCGGCAAAGTCGCGGAACTGCGGCAGGGTGACGACCCCATCGAGGCCATAGCCAAATTCGCCTTGTTGCGGTTCGTAGGAATCGAAGCCGGTGGCAATAAGCATGGCACCGACCTGCAA
Organism: Pontiellaceae bacterium B12227; assembly: GCA_029432775.1. Taxonomy (GTDB): domain Bacteria; phylum Verrucomicrobiota; class Kiritimatiellia; order Kiritimatiellales; family Pontiellaceae; genus Pontiella. The sequence goes on from JAROAZ010000009.1 coordinate 18,528, forward strand.
CTCGACCGAGTCGTGTTCGCCGACGCGGAGGGTGACCTTGAAGTCGCCGATATAGCCGCTCTTCGCGATCATTTCGGCATCGGTGTAGAGCATGATGTTGTCGCGACGCTTTACCTCGTCCAGCAGGTTCTTAACGATCTCGCTTCCATGCTGATCATCCGGCGCCATGCGGCCCCAGTTTTTTACGGTGCCGCCGGCGTCCTTTTCCTTTTCAGCGATGAAAACGGAAAGCCCCATGTCGGAGAGGGCCAGTGCGCCGCGCAGGCCGCTGATGCCCGCGCCGATCACCAGCACCTTTGGAATGGTATCCACCCGCAGCGCGGTCAGCGGAACGGAGAGCGATGCTTTGGCAATGCCGGCGCGAACGAGGGCAATGCCTTTTTCGGTGGCGCCGGTCTTGTCGTTGGTATGCGCCCACGAACACTGCTCGCGCAGGTTGACGTGCACGTACTGATATTTGTTGATGCCGCCGCGTTCCGCCATATCGCGGAAGGTGAACATATGCAGCTTCGGCGAGCAGGAGGCAATCACGAGTCCGTCGAGCTCCAGCCCCTGGATATCGTCAATCATTTCCTGCTGGGCCGCGTCGGAGCAGGTGAACATGTGGTTTTTGGAAACCACCACCCCCGGCTCGTTGGCGACCGCTTCGGCCACCGCCTTGACGTCAACATAGTCCGAAATATTTCCGCCGCAGTGGCAGATGAAAACACCGATTTTTCTTCCAATAGCCATTATGCTTTCCTCATTTTCTGAACGTAGCCTGCGGCCTGGGCCGACGAAGCGCACGCATGGAGCACCGTATCCGGAATGTCGCGCGCACCGATCACCGTGCCGGCGGCAAACAAGCCTTCAATATTGGTGCGTCCCGGTTCACTGGTTGCATCCGGTTCCTTGATGTAGGCAAATTCATCGGCCTCGAGTTCGCTGCCCTTGAAGATCTTGAGCGATTCGAGATTGGGCAGGAAACCAACAGTCAGCACGACCATGTCGTGTTCCGCTTCTTTCAGTCCGCCTTCGCCTTCCATGTCTTCGTAGTGCAGCTTCAGATTGCCGCCTTCGATTTCATCGATGCGGGCGACCTTGCCCTTGGTATATTCCACGCCCATGCCTTTCGACTGTTCGTAGAATTCATCGTAGCCCTTGCCGAAGGCGCGGAAGTCGATGTAGTAAATCGTCACATCGGCCATCGGCAGTGCACCCATTACGAGCTGGGCGTGTTTGGCGGAATACATGCAACCGATGCGGCAGCAGAGCGGATTGCAGACCGTGTGATCGCGCGATCCGTTGCAGAGCACGATGGCAATGCTTTCGGGTTCCTTACCGTCCGACGGGCGCAGCACGCCGTTGTACGGGCGGGTCGGCGCCAGCAGCCGATCCATCTGCGGGCCGGAAATGACGTTGGGATATTTTCCGTAACCCATCAGTTCCTTGCCGGCCGGATCAAGGATCTCATAGCCGGTGGAAATGATCACCGAGCCGACGGTCATTTCCAGATTATCCGGACTCATGTCGAAGTTGATGCAGTCGCCGGGGCAGACGTTGACACACTCGCGGCATTGCGAGCAGTCGCCGCAGCCGAGGCACCGGTTGGCGGAATCGCGCGCTTCGCTCTCGGTCATCGTTTCTTCATAGGCCTCGAAACTTTGAATCCGTTTGTGCGGCTCAAGCTCGCGCAGTGCGGTCGGCGCAACGGTGGAGCACTTTGAAGAGCAGGAAACAATTTCATCCTTATCGGCCATTTCCAGTTCCGTTTCAAAACCCACCTCGAGCGATTCGCCCTTGAGCATGCGGTCGATGTAGAACGCGGCTTTACGGCCTTGTCCCATGGCTTCGACGATAATCGACGGGCCGAGTACGGCGTCGCCGCCGGCAAAGACCATCGGGTCCGCGGTCTGGAGGGTTTGCGCATTAACCGGGATGGTTTTATTGCCGTTCAGCGCCAGTTCGTCTTCGAACGGGATAGTGCTTGGCGAAAGACCGACGGCCATCACGACGACGTCGGCATCGATCTGTTGCTCAGTGCCTTCGGCCGTGGAGAAGCCGGTCATGCGGCCGTTTTCATCGAAGTCGATTTTGTCGACTTTGAGGACCTCGAGTTTACTCTTGCCGGACTCATCTTTGAAGATGCGTTTGGTGGAGACGCCAGCATAAATTGTAATACCTTCTTCGAGAGCCTCGCGGACCTCAAAATCAAGCGCCGGCATTTTATCCTGCTCTTCAAGGCAGACGATCGAGACGCTTTTGGTGCCCATGCGGACCGCAGCGCGGGCGACATCAAGCGCCACGTTGCCGCCGCCGAGGACGACAAAATCTTTATCTTCGATATCGGGCAGTTCTTCGCCGACGTTGGTCTCGCGCAGAAAGTTCATGCAGTCGGTCATGTCCGTCAGATCGTTTCCAGTGATTGGAATAATGCGCGGGTTCTGGTTGCCGACGCCAACAAAGACGGCGTCGTAGCCCGCTTCCTTCAGCGAGGAAATGCTCTCTACGGTAGTGTTGGTTTTAATCTCCACGCCGAGCGCGGTAATGTTTTTGATATCGCGGTCGAGCAGCGATTTCGGCATGCGGTAGGCGGGCATTCCATGGCGCAGCATGCCGCCGGCCTGCGGCTCGGCTTCGTAGACCGTCACCTGATGGCCCTGTTTGGCCAGATGGAACGCGGCGGTCAGTCCGCCGGGGCCGGAACCAATGATGGCGACCTTGGAGTCGAGCTGGGTTTCGACCGGACCGTAGTCGGGCTCGGGATGGCGATCGTAGTACCAGTCGACCATGAAGCGTTTGATGGCGCGGATATTGACCGAGCCTTCCATTTCGTCACGGGTGCATTCGCCTTCGCACGGGGCATAGCAGGCGCGGCTGAGGCTGCCGACCAGCGGGGCGTCGGCCAGATGGAGTTTGAAACCTTCTTCATATTTACCGGCACGGACGAGCGAAACAAAGCCGCTCGGCTTTACGCCGGCCGGGCAGGTGTGCGTGCAGGGGGGCTGAGCACTGCGGCTGATAACCGCCTTTTTCGGAATGGCCTGCGGGAACGGAATATGTGCCGCGCGACGGGCAATCATGTTGTAGTTGTATTCGTCGGGAATCGGCACCGTGCAGACACTTTCGCACTGGCCGCAGCCCGTACAGGTGGTCTGGTCGACATAGGTCGGCTTCTTATGCATGTTCACGTGGAACGTGCCGTCGGCATTTTTCGTGACGGCGTCCACCTCGCTGTAGGTCATCAGTGTAATATTCGGATGGTGCAGGCTCTGGGCCATCTTCGGGGTCGAGATGCAGCTGGCGCAGTCGAGGGTCGGGAAGACTTTAGAGAGCAGAATTGTGCGTCCACCGATGCTGGGATCTTTTTCGACGAGCAGCACGTTATATCCCATGTCGCCGAGGGAAAGAGAGGCTTCCATGCCGGCGGTGCCGGCGCCCACGACCATTACATCGTAGTCCATATCATTTTTATCGCTCATTTTTCCTCCAACTTGATGAGGTCTTTCTGGAATGCGTTCATGTGCGCTACAAAGTTATCGGCACAGACGGAACAGAGACCGGACATCTTGAGCCGCTTGGGGCTGATGTCATTTTCTTTCATGAGATCCTGGGCCTGCTTGATGAGGGCGCTGGTGCGCGGGGTGCAGTCGGCCAGAAAGGAGCAGTCGCCTCCGCAACCGGCAACGAAGACGCCGTCAAAGCCCTGCTTGATTGCGTGGATAATCCACGAAGGTTTTACGCCGCTGGAACAGGGCAGGGGAATGACCTGAACCTCAGTGGAATAGTGCATGTGCGCACTGCCGGCCAAATCGATGCCGGGGTCGGAGATGCTGTTGGTCGAAAAGACCAGGATCTTGGGTTGGGGTTCGTTGCTTTTCATCGCGCTGCCTTGTGTTTTTCCACAGATTTCACCGATTAGGGGATTAATAAATCTGCTTAATCTGAGAAATCTGTGGATTCAGTTCTGTTGGTGCTGCTATCCGTTTTTCTTCATGTAAACGCGCCAGTAACCGTCGTCTTCATAATCGCCAACGTATTCATGTTTCATCTTTTTGCTCCAGCGCTGGATATCGATGATGGTGCCTTCGTCAGAAGACATCACGCACATCACGCCGCCTACCGGGCAGTCGCCAATCGCGCGTTTTGCGTCGAGCAGTGGTCCGGGGCAGGCGGTTCCGCGTGCGTCTACTTCTACTGCTACTTCTAATGCTTTGAGTTCTTCGCTCATGGTGTTTCTCCTTATGTTTAACTAGTAATTCGTGACGGTTGAGCCGTGAGGCGTACATTTCAAAATCACGCCTCACGTTTCACTTTTCATTCCCCTACATAAACCAACACTGCTTGGCTTCCTGGAACATGCCGACAAAGGCACCGACGCCGACATAGTCGATATGCGGGTAGTCGATCATCTCTTCCTTCTTCATGCCCATCACATCCATGGCCATCGTGCAGACGTGAATGCGGATGCCGAATTCGCCGGCGTCCTTCATCAGCTCGTCGAGTGACTTGGCCTTGTGCATTTTCATGACTGCCTGAATCATCGGAGGACCCATGCCCATCATCTGCATCTTGGAAAGCGGGAGCTTGCTGGCCTGCTTCGGCAGCATGGCGCCGAACATTTTTCCAAGGAAATCCTTCTTCGGCTTCTTTTTCGGATCGCGCAGGGCGGACAGTCCCCAGAAGGTGAAGAACATATCCACTTCCATGTCATAGGCGGCTGCACCCAGGGCGATAATGAAGGCGGCCATCGTTTTATCGTAGTCGCCATCCATCACACCAAGGCAGAGGCTGTCGTTCGGGGCATTTTCTTCCAACGCTTCAACGCGCGCCATCAGGGACTTGATTGTTTCTTCCTGGCTCATAGTGTCTTCACTCATAGTTTATTCTCCACCGGTTTGTTAATGGGTTAAAATGGTATCTTCGTCGTAGTCACGCGCTTTGCGACCCTGCGATTCCATCTCATCGAGCAGGATTTCGCGGACGAGATGGCAGCCTTCGATGATTTTGGGATTCTTGAGGCGGTAATAGACGGTTTGCCCATCCTTGCGGGTAACAACAACATTCTTATCTTTCATATTGCGCAGGTGCTGACTGACGGCACTGACGGAAGATTCGAGGGTGTCTGCAATGGCGCCAACGCACTGTTCGCCATGGCTTAAAAGCTCAACAATCGCCAGCCGCTTGGCATTGGCCATGGTCTGGTACAGTTCAGCCTGCAGTTCAAAAATTTCGAGGTTGCATGGTTTCATGTTTTCTAAAATACACAGTGGCAAGAGAAAATAAAGAACAATAATAGAATATCATAATATTGTAATGAAAGCGCGCATGATTATAATAATGTGCGTGTTTTAAATAGCCCCTGATTTATGGGGTGAAAGTGGAATTTGTGGCGTGCGACTTGGTTTGGGGGTTAACAAAGATTATGCCGGTAAAAGTGTGAAATTCAGCAGAAAACATGATGATGGAGAGCGCCTCCCGTCATAGGCGTCACCGCCCAATGGGTGGAAAGCGGTCCAACTTTGAGGTCCAACCGGTTAGTTTTTTCCAATATTTGGAAAATGGGAATCGGGGTAGGGAGAAGGGCTCTGCAAGGCATCCGTTGTGCAGGTGGCGTCGCACCGCCCGCATTGGATACAATTAAAGTCGCTCACCTGAACCTGTCGTTTTACCTTGTCGGCTGTAATTGCCTGGGTGGGGCAGGTTTTGGTGCACATAACGCAGGTAAAACAACTTTCGGGATCAATCTTCCGCTTCCTCAAACCGAGCCGGGAAAACAGACCGAGCAACGGTCCGTATGGGCAGACAAAGCGGCAGAACGGACGCGGGATAAAAATGCCGAGCAGCAGAACGGCGCTTAGCGTCAGCCAGACGGTGAGATCCCCGACAAGTAAGAGTCCGGGTTCCGTAAGCGTTCCGTTCATGAGGTCGGCCAGTTGGCCGACCCAGGCGTGGCCCGTAAAGAAAATGGGTTTGTAGACATCCAGTTTACAGGCGAGAAAAATACCGCTGCGCAGTGCACCCCATGCGGTGGCTATCAGCAGGACAATCGGGATGAGCCCAAGAATTTGATTGAGCCGGTTGGGAAGCTGAATTCCGTTTTTGCGCGCCAGCAGATGCTGGATGGCTCCGAGCGGGCAGGCCGATGTGCAGAAGACGCGGCCGAAGAAAAAAGCGGTTATCAACGGAAGCATAAACAGGATGGCCACCGTTTTTCCGATCAGTTCCGGTGCGGCGAGTCCCATAAAGAAATTGGCCGTGGCTCCGACGGGACAGATGCAACCGCCGCGAAAGAGACCGAAATAGAGCAATCCGATGATCGATAGGGCCGTGATTTTCTTTTTGTCATGATGTCGCACGGAAAGCAGGCTCGCCGCAATCAGCAACGCGGCAAGTACGACCAGGTCGACAACTTCCCAGCTGAACACTTCATGATGAAATTCCTGCGGGACATAGGCTTCTTTGTAGTCGGCCAGCTCCGGCGTCGGGGGGCGTTCGCAATCCTCTACCTCGTTTTGTGCGAAGGTTGGGGCGGATAGAAGAAGAAGGATAAAAAATAGGATTATATGGAGCGCCGACCTCTGTGTCGTCCTAATGGAGGAATGGCCGCGCAGGGATAGGACGGAACAGAGCCCGTCCCTCCATTGAGAAATCCGGATCAAGCGCTTTCTCCCATCATATAGTTGGAGTCAAACCAGTAGTCGCCGCGGTAATCATCGACCGGTTCGCGTGGAATACGTTCGATGGCATCGTGCGGACAGGCGACGGCAATGGCGCATTCGTTGCATCCGAGGCAAAGGTCGGGACGGATGGCAAGGAACATAGATCGGGTTCCGTGATGGTTGCAACGCCTGGTACATTGTCCGCAGGCAATGCAGAGTTTCGGGTCCTGTGCGTAGAGGAACATGCCGTCGGTCCCTCCGCTGAAATTGATACGGGTAACGGCATTGACCGGGCAGACGCGATGGCCTTCGCTTTCGATCTTGTCGGAGTCGATGTGTGTTTCGGTAATGTGGCCATAGCAGACGACACAGTTGGAGCATTTTTTCGGATCGTTCAGCGCTTTTACCGCCGAAGGTTTTCGCACGCAGCTTGTTTCGCACAGCCCGCAGGAGGTACATTTTTCAGGATCGATCTGCCAGGCGAAGCGCCGGGCCTGGGCAACAAAATCGGCCTCTTCCGAGGGAGGCGAAAAAAGCCGAAAAGCGGCACCGCCCAGTGTGACGGCTCCGAGCAGCTGGCCGCCGAGGCGGAGATAGTTTCTTCGGGAACTCATGGTTGTTCCTCCAGTTCGGGCGGGTTCCAGGGGGCGGGATCAATGAAGCCACTGCTCAGGAGTGATTCATCGGCATGGTCACCGGAGAGTGAGAGCAGGGCATGCTTCAGTCGTGCGGATTTTTTTTTGCTGACTTTATTCATGTCGAGCATCAGCGAGGTGAGGGGAATTGCTTCCGTATGTTCCAATGTTCGGAAATCCTCGGGATTGGCAAAGTCGACCGCGCAGTCGGCCGACAGCGCGTAATCGCTGATGACGGCCGCATCGGCCTCTTCGTCGAGCAGAACGCCGATATTTTCACTGCAACTGGCATGGGTACTGATCTTCGACGGTTTAATGCCCTTCAGCTCAAACAATCGTTTGGCGGCCTGATGTTTTTCATAGGCATCAGCCTGACCGAGATAGATATGCTTCCCGTTCAGCTCTGCCAGAGATTGGATGGGCGAGTCCGCCGGCACAATGACAATGCCGGAGAGCCATTGATTGTTGTTCGGGTCGAGTACGTCGACGATGCGCAGGAAGGATGCGCCGGCTTCGCGCTGGAGGCGCAGTGCGGTCCAGGGTTTGGAAAGCACGCCATCGTATTGGCTGGACAAGATGGCCTCTTCAAGCTGATACGGCTCGGTGAAATAGGCAAACTGTAGCTCGATGCCGGTTTCGGTTTTAATTTTATCCAAGGTCTTGATATATCCGCGTGCGGCAACATCATGAACACAGAAGCACGCGGTGTCGGTGCAGTAGATATCGTTAACGGCAATTTTTAAAACCGTCGGTTTCGAAGCGCATCCGGCGAGCAGGGCCAGACCAGCGAGGATGAGGCTGTGGATTATTTGACGCATTTAACGATGTATCCTTTGGTGTTGGCCGCAAGATAGATGTTGCCCTTGCTATCGACGGCGGTGGGAATAAAGCTGCAGCCCTTCACCAGTTCTTCAACGCCGGAAATCTGAACGGCGTTTTTTCCCGCCGAGTCGTAGACCTTAATGCGGGTTGGATCTTTTTCCACCGTCAGAATGCCTCCGGCCGGAAGATAGGCGGCGCTGACCGGATTGCAGCATCCCTGGAAGTCGTCCATTTCCCGGCCGCGTTTGCCGAATTCCATGACCAGTTTTCCATCCATGTTATATCGCTGCACTTTGAACGCGCCGAGGTTGGATACGGCGACGGTGTTGTCCGGTGCTTCACAGAAATCGAAGATGCCGCAGCAGAGTCTTAACCCTTTTTTAATGCGGGCTGTTTCTTTGCCGGTTTCCAGATCGTGGAAAACCAGTGCGCGGGCGGAGAGGTCGGCCACGACCAGCTTCCCGTCAATCACTTTTGCGGCCTGGGCCGATTTAAGGTGCGGCAGTTTCCGGGAACTGATTTTTTTTCCGCTGAAATCGAATATACCTTCTTCTACGCCGATCGGGACATTTACGGTGCGCATCCGGGCGCCGGACTTAACTTTCTTTGTTTCGGTCAGGGTGGAGAAGACGCGGATAGTCTGGTCCGGGGCCACGGCAATGGCCGTGGTGTTCTGCATGCCGGTATTTATTTCTGAAACAACAGTCCCTTTCGCATCGAAGCAGGTAATTTTTCCCGATTTTTCCAGCGCGCAGAGGGTGTCGTTGGCTCCAATGGCCAGATGGCTGATGGTAGAAAGCCGGCCTTTTCCAATTTGGCCTTCCACTTTATAGCCTGCGCCCCGCACCTGAACGCCGATCAGTAATAATACGGATACGATTGATAAAACTCTCATGACAGTCCACTCCATCGGCCGAATTGGCCATTTATAAAAACATCATAATATTTACCAGTACGGAGCCGAAAATGCAATAGGGAGCGCTTCTTTAGACAAAAGTCAAAGAAGGGGCGGTGGCTTAGGCTGGTTTATTGACGAGTGCTTTGGTGGAGAGCAGGCCGCAGGCGGCATAGATGTCGAGGCCGCGGGAGGCGCGGATGGTGGTGAGGATACCCTTGTTGTTGAGGGCATCTTTGAATTCCTGTAGCGTCTCTTCATCGGTGCCCTGCAACGGTGTTCCCGGGATTGGATGAAAACGGATCAGGTTGACGCGGCACTTGATGCCGCGCAGCATATTGATGAGGGCTTTTACGTGCTCCGGCGTATCATTGAGTCCGCCAAAGACGATATACTCGAACGAGATGCGGCGCTGACCGCTGAAGTCCCATTCCTTAATGTGCTCAATGATCTGTTCAAGCGGGTAGGCAATCTGGACGGGCATGAGCTGCTGCCGCTCTTCGTGGAAGGGGGTGTGCAGGCTGATGGCCAGATGGGCTTCGCATTCATTCAGGAAGCGGATCAGGCCGGGAATGATTCCGATCGAGGAAACGGTGATGCGGCGCGGGCTCATGGCAAAGCCCCATTCGGAGGTGAGTATCTCCACGCTTTTGAGCACTTCATCGAGATTGTCGAAGGGTTCGCCCATGCCCATGTAGACGATGTTGGTGATGTCTTCGCGCTCGGGAATATTACGGACCTGATTAACGATTTCGCCCGCTGTCAGCTGGCCCTGGAATCCCTGCTTGCCGGTCATGCAGAATAAACACCCCATTTTGCAGCCCACCTGAGACGAGACGCAGACGGTTTTCCGATCCTTGAACGGGATCATCGCGGTTTCAATAAATTTGCCGTGCTGCGTGGGGAATAGATATTTTTTAGTGCCGTCGGTGCTGATTTTCGTGTCGGACGGATCAATAAGCCCGAAGGTATGATGGGTGTTCAGCAGCTCGCGTGCTTTTTTGGAGAGGTTGCTCATCTCGTCAATGGATGAGATCTCTTTTTTATACAGCCAGTCGGCAAGCTGCTTGGCGGTGAATTTGGGCAGCTTGTAGCCGGCGACCAACTCCTGCAGCTCGCTCAGCGTTTTTCCAAAGAGTGGAACTTTTGTTTCCATGGTTAGAAGTAGATCTCCGTGATGATGTTGGCGAAGGGGATGCCTTTACTGATGAGCAGGTCGCGGACCTCGACGGCCATGGAGGCCTGCCCGCAGATATAATATTTCCAATCCCTGGAAAAATCGGTGCGGCTTTCCAGAAAGGGGGTTACCCGGCCGTGGAGGACTCCTTCCATCGGTTTGGCGGAGCAGCAGCGGAAATAATTTTCCCCGAGTCCGTCGGTGAATTCGTTGCCGAAATAGAACTGGTTCAGATGCCGGACGCCGTGCACGAGCTTTTTGTTCTGCCCCATGCCGGAAGCCAGCATGCTGCGGAAGGGAGCAATGCCGGTGCCGGTGGCAATCCACCAGGCGGGGTGCTCGGTTCCGAAAAAGGTGCCGTAGGGCGGGGAGACATAAACTGTGTCGCCGGCGCACATCCGGGCCAATTTCGGGGTCAGGAAGCCGTCTTCCTTGATGTTGAAGAGCACACAGAGCTCGTCGTCCTGATTTCCGCTGCAGATACTGTAGATGCGCGGCGGGTTGATTTCATCGATGCCCAGCTTGATCGCCTGACCCGGAATGAAGTCGTGTTTACGGATGAAACCGACCACAAACACGCCCGGCGAGATTTCCTCGTGGCGTGTCAGCGTGGTCTTAAACAGCTCTGTGGGTGGTGTGCTCATGAACTGCAGGGAAGCTAATGTTTTATCGGTGCAGGTCGAGCTAATTTGTACGCAGATGCTGGTCGAGGAAAGTCTTAATTTGTCGGTAGCGCGTTTCGTCGCTGAAGACCATTCCCCCGTGTCCGGCGCCTTCGAGGATGTGAAGGTGCGATTCCATGCCCATTTTCTGATAGCGCTCATGGACGAGCTGACTTTGCTGCATCGGGACGGTTTTATCTTGGTCTCCCTGGAAAATCAGGACGGGGGGATCTTCTTTGGTCAGGTAGGTGAGCGGGGAGGCATGTTTCAGCTGCTCTGGGATAAACTCGTGGGCATTATTAAAGCGGGCATCGGTTTGGGAAAAAACGGTCAACTCGCTGGGGCCATAGAAGTCGACAATGGCGGAGACGGCGGAACTCTGGTTGGTATGGCCGCCGACCGTTCCTTCCAGCTCCTGGAAACCTGAGCTGAGCCCGAGCAGGAGGGCCAGGTGCCCGCCGGCGGATCCGCCGCCCACGGCAACCCGTTCCGGATCGTAGCCGTATTGTTTGGCGTGGGCCCGGAGCCACCGGACGGCGCCTTTGCAGTCGTGAATATTTTTCGGATGAATCGTGAGATCCTGCAGGCGGTAGTTGATGCTCGCAACGGCATATCCTTGAGTGCTCAGCCGAAGTATGGCCGGGTTGACGTTGGCTTTGTCGCCGCTTTTCCAGCCGCCGCCATGAATCCAGACCATCAGCGGGGGGGCTGCATTGGTGCCGGCGGGAAGATAGAGGTCGAGCGCCAGCTCCTGCCCGTCTTCGTTCCCGTATACGAGATCGCGGTGGACGGTCACGCCATCCGGCGCTTTGCGGGATCGGGGTTTACGTTGCTGCCATTTCTTGCGGGCCTGTTTCAGTTCCTCATTGAATTCGGCTTCAGTAACCTTCCCATCCTTGTTGGTATCGAACCGCTCAAATAGTTTCGGGTTGCCTTTGAATTCTTCGCGGCTGATTACACCGTCGCTGTTGCCGTCGTGTCGGTCGGCCAGGCTTTCGAAGGTGAATGCTCCGCGTTGCTGCGCGAACACGGCGGTTGAGAACAGGAGTAGGATGAATGCGTTTGTTTTTATTTTCATATGACTCTCCGAGGTTCGCTGAATAACGATCCTTTTAGGTGGATTATTGTATGCCCCACTTCTGCATGCTAGATTTTTTCCAACCTTTGGAGAATTTAAGATGGAATTGGTGAATCAGGCCGATCTGGATGCCTTGTTTGAGTTTCTGCCCTGCCGGACGCCGGAGGCGTGGATTCAGGAAGCACTGAATCAGGAGGAAATGCTGTTGCTGAACCATTGCTATCTGGAGCAGTGCGCCGCACGGAATGCGCTTCAGCTGATGTTCCGATGTCCAGACAAACCCGATGTGCTTTCGAAGATGTCGAAACTGGCCCGCGAGGAGTTACGCCATTTTGAGAAGGTGCACGAACTGCTGACCAAGCGGGGCTATATTTATAAGAGCCATCAGCCTTCGCGCTATGCCGGATTGATGAATGCGCGCATCCGGAAAATCAATCCGGGCCAGCTGATTGATTCGCTGATTGTCGGAGCCTACATTGAAGCGCGTTCCTGCGAGCGGTTTGCATCGCTCGCCCCCCATGTGGACGAAGAAATCGCGACCTTTTTCCGGTCGCTGTTGAAATCAGAGGCGCGGCATTTTAAGGATTACTTAACGTTGGCGCAGAATCATTCAGCTGAGCCGATTGATGAACGGATCGCTATGTTCGGGGAGATCGAGCGCAATGCGATCGAGTCGGAAGATGATCTGTTCCGTTTCCACAGCGGTGTGCCGTTGGTCGCTGATTAGTCGGCCCGGCGCAAGTGGACAATGTGCCAACCATCTGATGTGAAGAATTCGAGCATCAGGTTCTGATCTTCGAGAAAGGTGTAGTTGCAGGCGCCCGCACCGCCGTTAATGATAATCAGTTTCCGTTGCTCATCCAGTCGCTCAATAGACCCGTTTTGTTTTTGCAGTGGCTGCTCGGGACTTTTCTGATAACGGATGCGAATGGTGTGGTCCTGAAATACGGTTGTGCATTCAATGCTGTCGTTGGTATTCACATCCACCCAGGAACCCTGCAGCAACCGCAGGTCGGCCTGCATGTCAGGATATGGATCAGCAATATCCTGTTCGGTGTCGCCGCATCCCGAAATTATTAATGACAGAAAAATCAGCAGTGTTATGCAAAAGATACCGTAGTAAGAGTGCAGTCGTTCGCCGATTATCATGCTTTCTTCCTTTCCGGGTTTAAATGCAGAAAGAAAACTCCGGTTCTTATTCTTTGATTTAGCTGTCATGCTTTACTTCTCGCAGCGCTTTCCACTTTTCTGTTTCATATGAAGTAAGCAAGGGTTTGTTATATGGCTCCCTTTTTCCAGAATATAATTCTAGCAAAATATACTAGTTGATAAGGTTGGAACGAATTCAGTTGCGCAGCTCTGATTACAGCCCGGAGAAAATGAAGAACCCTATGTGATCAGACAAATGGGCTCCATGCCACCGGTTCGCAGCGGCTCAGTATTATGCGTAGTAAATAAAGTTGAGAAGCAGCTTCCGGCTGTTTTGACTTAAAAAATCCTGCGAGCCGGAAGAGTCGGCTACTGCCACGCTTCAATCAGATCATCCAGTATAAAGCGGGACAGCTTATCTGCAGCCAGAGGAAGGGCATCGCGCTTGGCCGAGGTCAGGTCGTCCTGGAAATCAACCGTTTGTTCGCCATAGGTGTGGGAGGTGCTCAGAACTTCCCCGGTGGCAACGCTGCGCAATTCCGCTTCCGCTGTAATTCTCAGCCGGTAGAGGTCCGGAGTGGCACTTTGCTCAGAGCTGAAGGCGATGGGTTTCAGGGAGTATTCAGTCAGCGTGATGTCGATGATTGCATCGGCATTTTTTGATTCATTGATCAGCTTCATACGGCCGTCAAAGTGAATGCGCTCGCGCAGCGCGTGTGTAACCTGCAGCTCAATCGCCGGTTCGCCGCTGCTGTTAATGACCGGTCCCATGGTTACGGAATCAATTCCTTCCAGGCTTGATCCGCCCAGTTGATAGCCCATACAGCCCGAAAAGAGGAGGGCGGCGGCGAGTGTGTTCAGCAGGTAGAGTCTTTTCTTCATAAGTAATGTCCAATCGAGGCGCAAAACTGTGCCTGAAAAATGAAAATTGTCAAAGCTTGATTCCGGCGGTGAGCCTGCTTAGTGTGGGCGCTCGATTTTGAACCACAACCGAGAGGAAACAATGAAAAAGGTATTAATACCGACTAAACTGGATGCGGTAGGCCGCGAGACCCTGAGCGCACATGGCGCATATAATGTTGTACAGGACGAGTCCACGGATCTCAGTACGCTCGCCTCTCAGAATCCCGATACCTACGCGCTGATCGTGCGTTCCGAAAAAGTGACGGCCGAGATTATTGATGCCATGCCTTCTCTGAAGGTGGTCATTCGTGCCGGAGCCGGTTACAACACGATCGATATCAAGCATGCCCGTTCCAAGGGGGTGGATGTCATGAATACACCCGGTGCCAACGCCAACGCGGTGGCCGAGGAAGTGATTGCCCTGATGCTGGCCGACGCCCGCCATATTATTCCTGCCGATGCGTCCACACGCAGTGGCAAATGGGAAAAGAAAAATTTCATGGGAAAAGAGGTTACCGGTAAAACTGTTGGTATTGTCGGTTTCGGAGCTATTGGTCAGCTCGTGGCCAAGCGTTTGTTTGGTTTCGACGTCAAAGTGCTGGCATACGACCCCTTCCTGTCCGATGAGCGTGCCCGCGACCTGGGTGCAGAATCCGTCGAGCTGGGTGAGATTTTTGAAAAATGCGATTACATCTCCCTGCACATGCCGGAAAACGACGAAACTCGCGGCATTATCAATAAATCGCTCTTTGCCCGGATGAAAAACGGAGCCACCCTGATTAACTGCGCTCGTGCCGGAATCCTGAACGAGGATGACTTCCGGGAGCTGAAAGCCGATAAAGGACTCCGCCTGCTGAACGATGTTTACCCGAAAGACGCGGCCGGTGATCAGTCGATCACGGATATTGCCGACATTATGCTGCCGCATCTGGGTGCCAGCACCGTCGAAGCAAACTGGAATGCGGCGCACCGCTCCGCTACCCAATTGATTGGTTACGACGATAAAGGCATTGCCTCCTATGTGGTGAACCGCGACATCCCCGAAGGTCTGGACCGCGCATACTCCGAGCTGGCTTTCGCACTGGCACACACCTGCCGCGGAATTGCCGGTGGCAACAAGCAGATGAAGCTCATCGAAACCAGTTTCTACGGCGATCTGGCCAAATTTGCCGATTGGCTGCTGGTGCAGATCGTGGCTGCGCTGTCGGACGACTTTGACCGCACGCAGGGCTATGATGCGGCGCTGGAGTATCTCAAGGAAATGGGCGTGGAATATTTCAACCGCGAAACCGACACCTCTAAAGGGTACGGCAATGCGATTACCGTTGATGTAACCACATCGGTTGATGCGGCGCACTTCAAGCGCGTCAGTGTGCGCGGCACCGTTGCGGAAGGAAACATGATGATCTCCCGCATCAACGATTTCGACAAACTCTACTTCGAGCCGACCGGTACGGCAGCGATCTTTATCTATAAAGATCGCCCCGGCGTAATCGGCCTGATTGGTAATGCACTGGCGGAAGCCGGTGTGAATATCGACGATATGCGCAATCCGCACGATCCGTCCGGTGAAAACTCGCTGGCCATTCTGCGCACCAGCGAAACGGTCGATTGTACGGTCACTGAAAAGATTGCTGAAAAAATTGAGGCCCTGCACGCCTCCTGCGTTAGCTACTAAAACTGGCCGCAGTTAAAAACTGAAAGGCTCCAATGGCTGGAAAAACGGAATATCCGAAGCTGTTGGAGCTTTTTTGTGTCTTCATGCGGATCAGTGCCATCACCATCGGGGGTGGCTATGTCATGTTTCCTCTGATGAAGTCCGAGGTCGTTGATTCCAAGGACTGGATCACCGACGACGAGATGGTCGACTACTATGCCCTGGGGCAGTCCGTTCCCGGAATTATTGCCATGAATACGGCAACACTCATTGGATATCGCAAGCGCGGAATTCCCGGGGCCCTCGCGGCCGCGGCCGGAATGGCCGCGCCCTCGCTGGTGGTGATTCTTCTGATTGCCGCCTTTCTGACGCCGTATTTTGAGCACCCGTGGGTGCAGAAAGCTTTTGCCGGAATCCGGGCCGCCGTGGTGGCGATGATTGTAATGGCGGTCTGGCAGGTCGGGCAAAAGTCGGTGAACTCGCTCACGAAGGGTGCCATTGCGGTTGGTTCATTTCTCGCGATTGTGGCGCTGGGCATGCATCCGGTGCTCATGATTCTGGCCGGCGGTCTGCTCGGTGCCGTCCTGTTTCGCAAGGAGGCGAAGGCGTGAGCGGGCTCTTTAACAATGTAGACGGAGCTTCTGGCTCCGTTATGCATGAGCACAGGATGACACTATCCTTTGCTTCGCGAGGTCTGGCGCACAAGCCCGTCCTAACGGAGCTGGAAGCTCCGTCTACAACGAGGCGGTGTGCATGAGCATGCTGATTCAGCTCTTTACCGCTTTCTTCACGATTGGTCTGTTTGCGTTCGGCGGCGGCTATGCGATTTTATCGTTCCTGCAACAGGAGGTGGAGCGACGCGGCTGGATGACCACCGAGCGGTTTGTCGATTTTATCGCCATCTCGCAAAGTACACCTGGCCCCATTGCGATCAACATGGCCACGTTTGTCGGGTTCGAGACCGGCGGGGTTCTTGGGGCGCTGGCGGCCACGGTGGCGGTGGCGCTTCCGGGCATGCTGCTGATGACGACCTTTGCCATTTTCTTTTTCCACTTCTATGAGCGCCCCGCAACCCAGGCCGTGTTTAAAGGACTCCGGCCGGCAGTCGTCGGTCTGGTGGCGGCGGCGGCCTGGCAGATCGGCCGGGTGGCCGTGGTAAATTGGCAGGCCGTTGCAATTTCCGGAATCTGTATTCTTCTCATTGCCAAATGGAAAGTCAGTCCGGTGTTGCTCGTGGTCGGCTCCGCGATTGCCGGGATTATTTTTTTCTAGCCATCAAATCCGCGTCCGCCGATTCAAAAAGGTTTTCTGCAGGCAGGGCGGCGGCGCCGGCGGTGACGGTCGGGAATTTCTGCTTTGTGCACATGCGCTCCGCAAACTTCCAGGCATTGGAAAGTCCGGTCTCTGGAAGAATGGCGGCAAATTCGTCGCCGCCGATGCGGCAGATGATGTCGGCGGCGCGGGCGGTGGATTTCAGCAGTGCTGCAAAATCCTTAAGGGCTGCGTCGCCGGCTGTATGTCCGTTGGCATCGTTAATCTGCTTGAAACTATCAATGTCGAAAATAACAAGGCTGAGCTCGCGTTCGTACCGTTTGGCCGTTTCAGTGTGGTCGGCCAGCGTTTCCTCAAAGTACCGGCGGTTGTAGAGGCCGGTCAGCCCGTCGCGGGTGGCCTGATCGCTCAGCGAGAGGATGGTGAGCCATAGAAGGGGGTTGTTTTCGGGATCAGTCATCAGGGGCGGAAAAGGAGTTTTGCATAGGTGTAGGCGATGAGTTCGTTGATTATGTAGCGCACACCTTCGCTGCATGTGTACCAGGATTCGGGTTCATAGGAGGCCGGCTCCAGGCAAGTGACCCCGATATTATAGTCCGGTCCCAGTGCTTTTTTGAATAGCATGAGGCTGCGCCGTCCATGAGGTCCGGTTGTAATCAAATGGAGGTTGTTTTCCTTGATCGTGCCGGAGTCCAGTGTTCTGCGCAGCGCCAGAGCGGCCGTGAAGGTGCGGTCTTTTTTCACATCGTCTCCAACGGATACGATTATTTTTTCAGGATCAAAGCCGATTTCTTTCAGTCGTTCGGCTGTCATTTCCGGGTATGATTTAAATTCCAGCAGGTAGCTTCCAACGTCGATGGGCACTCCGGTGCAGACCATTCTGGAATAATTGCCGGAGTGAAACCGGGCCGCCGCCTCTTCAAGCGCAGAGTCGTGAATCCATCCCTCGATTACCATAAGACCTTTGTGAGGAGGTTGTTCCGGTGCCAGGAATGGGTAGATGTTTCGTGCGGTTCCTGCAAAAACAAGGCAGATTAGGGTTGTGATCAACAGCCATCCAAGCCATGTTGGTCTTCTGCGCGGACGTATGTTTGTCAGTGCTAATCTCATTACCCGCTTATAGCATGTGAGCCGGCTTTGTAAAAAGCTCGAAACTTCTTGCGTACAGGGGTTGACACGCAGGGGGGTCTTCTATAACTTCCCCCACCTTGTGTTTTTACCGAACAGAGCTAGAGGACTATTTAAATGAAAACTTTTATGCCCAAAGAGGCTGACATCAAGCGCGACTGGTATGTAGTCGATGCTACAGACAAACCGGCCGGCCGTCTGGCTGTGGTTATTGCCGACGCACTGCGTGGTCGTGACAAGCCTACTTATACCCCGCACGTCGATACCGGCGCTTTCGTTGTTGTAATCAACTGTGAGAAAATCAAGCTGACCGGCAACAAAGAAGACAAAAAAATCTATCAGGACTATTCCGGATACTCCAGCGGTCGTACAGAAACGACTGCCAAGGAAGTTCGTGAAAAGCATCCGGAACGCATCATTACTCAGGCTGTAAAAGGCATGCTGCCGACAAATCGTCAGTCTCGTGCAACGCTGAAGCGCCTGAAAGTATATGCTGGTGGCGAGCATCCGCACGTTGCTCAGCAGGTGCAGGAACTCAACATCTAAGCAGGATAAATTATCATGGCAAAAGATACTCTGACATTGGCAGCAACCGGACGTCGTAAGACTTCAGTTGCACGTGTACGCATGACTGAAGGTTCCGGAACAATCACTGTTAACGGTCTTGAGTCTGATGCTTATTTTAACACCGCTCTCCAGCAGGAACTGCTCAAGAAGCCGTTCGAATGTGCCGGCGTTGCCGGTAAATACGATGTGATCGCTTCTGTAAAGGGCGGCGGAAAAGCCGGCCAGTGCGGCGCAGTGGTTCACGCCGTTGCACGCTCGCTTGCAGGTTCCGATGACGAGCTGAAAGACGTCCTGAAAAAGGCCGGCTTCCTGACTCGTGATGCCCGTATGAAAGAACGTAAGAAACCGGGTCAGCCGGGTGCGCGTAAACGCTTCCAGTTCTCCAAACGTTAATCGTTACGAACTGCAAGTTGCAAAAGCCTCCCGCTTCGGGGGGCTTTTTTTGTTTTCCAATGTTTGGAAAATCTTTTTAATCCGACTTCCAATCATTGGAAGAAAGGGCAGAACCATGTTTTCAGAAATTCATATGCCGAAAGGCTTCGAGTGCGCAGGTGTTTCCGCGGGAATTAAACCGGGCGGGGTAAAAGATATGGCGCTTATTTTTTCGGATACGCCTGCGAGCGCCGCCGGCGTATTTACCACCAATCAGGTATGCGCGGCCCCGGTTAAAGTATGCCGGGCTCATCTGCAGCACGGCGTGGCGCGGGCCATTGTCATGAACAGCGGCATTGCCAATGCCTGTACCGGAGCGGAGGGCATGGTGGCCGCCAAAGACATGGCCGCCGAAACCGCCAAGGTGATCGGCTGTGAGCCGCAGGAAATTTTTGTCTGCTCCACCGGCAAGATCGGGCCGCAGCTGCCGCTCGATAAAATTATTCCAGGCATCGGAAAATTATTCGACGCCGCACTCATCGAAAATGTGCAGGATTGTGCCGAAGCCATGATGACCACCGACACACGGCCGAAGGTCTCGGTGGCTGAGCTGGAGATTGAAGGCAGGTCGGTCAAAATCGTCGGTTTTGCCAAAGGGGCCGGCATGATTGAGCCGAACATGGCCACGATGCTGTCGTATATCACGACCGATGCCGCCGTGGAGCAGCATGCGCTGCAGGCGGCGCTGAAAAAAGCGGTCGACAGCAGCTTTAACCGGATCTCGATCGATGGCGACCAAAGCACCAACGACACCGTGCTGGCGATGGCTAACGGCGCGGCGGAGAATCGTCCGCTGGATGAAAATTCCCACGACTGGGGTGTATTTTACCAGGCATTGGAAACCGTCTGCCATGAGCTGGCGATGATGATTGTGCACGACGGTGAAGGGGCGGATAAGTTTGTGACGGTCAACGTCAAGGGCGCAGCCACGGCCGAGGATGCCGAGCTGGCCGCCCGGGCGGTTGCCAATTCCATGCTGAACAAAACGGCCTGGGCGGGAACACACCCTGACTGGGGGCGGATTATGGATTCGGTTGGCTACTCCAAGGCGCAAGTGAACGAGGATCTGGTCGATATCTTCTACGACGACACGCAGGCGGTGGCCGGCGGGTGCCAGTCCGGCGTTGCACAAGAGGATTTGATTAAGGTGGTTTCGCAGTCTGATTTTGCTATAAACATCGATCTGCACATGGGAGAAGGGGAAGCTGTGGTCTACACCTGCAACTGTACCGAGGAATACGTGCGGATTAATTATTAGGATTCGGGGAGATTAATGCCGGTTGTTTCTACATTCTTTGGAATCATCATTAGGATGTATTATAACGACCACAATCCACCTCATATTCATGTGGAATATCAGGATAGTAAGGCTGTGGTGGATTTTAAAGGGAATATCCTTAAGGGAGATCTTGCCTCCCGGACGGCTCTGAAGCTGGTGCGGGAGTGGGTTGATCTCCATCCCGAGGAGCTGGTTGACGATTGGAATGCAGCACGTGAAGGGCGTAAAATAAAGAGGATTGATCCGTTGGATTAAAGCAGATCATGTGGGATATGAATGACATTTCGAAGATTGAGTACAGAGGTGGCTACACCTATTGGATTCAGTTTGATGATGGTCAGGCCGGAGTCATCGATTTTATCCAATTTCTGAACGGTCCGGTTTTTGAGCCGCTCAAGGATGCCGGATATTTTAAGCAGGCCGTTATTGATGGCGGAACCATTGCCTGGCCGAACGGGGCAGATGTTGCGCCGGAAACTCTTTACGAGATTTTAGAGCTGTCGGTTTCCCGGGTTGCCGAAGATTCGCCGGAATACAAAACAGGAAATGATTAATGGATAAATTTATCGAAAAGGCCGCCGCGCTGACGGAAGCGCTTCCATATATCCAGCAGTTCCGCGGGGAAACCGTGGTGGTGAAGCTGGGGGGAAGCATTATGGAGAGCGAAGAAGGCTACAGCCGGATTATGCAGGACATCGCTTTTATGGAATGCATCG
Organism: Pontiellaceae bacterium B12227; assembly: GCA_029432775.1. Lineage (GTDB taxonomy): Bacteria > Verrucomicrobiota > Kiritimatiellia > Kiritimatiellales > Pontiellaceae > Pontiella. Next base: position 39,541 of record JAROAZ010000009.1, read on the forward strand.
GCATGTGTCCCGTGGTGGTGCATGGCGGCGGCAAGGCCATTTCCCGGTCGATGAAAGAGGCCAATATTGCACCGAATTTCGTTCACGGCTTACGTGTGACCGACGATGCCGCGATTCATGTAGTGGAAAAAGTGCTCAACCGGGAAGTAAACCCCCACTTGGTGGAAATTATCCAGCAGTACCATGGTAAGGCGCGTGGCATTCATGGCGAAGACATCCTGCACGTTGAAAAAATGGTGGGTTCAGATCCGGTCACCAACGAAGAATTGGACTGGGGCTATGTCGGCCGTGTGACATCAGTTGATACCGAGCCGATTAATGCCTATGTAAAGTCTGAGATCGTTCCGGTAATTACACCGCTCGGGAAAGGGCCGGGCGGCCACCTTTATAATATTAATGCGGATGATGCCGCGACAGCCATTGCGGTGGCGCTCAAGGCACGAAAATTGGTCTTTTTGACAGATGTTCCCGGGCTGCTGCTGGATCCTGAGGACAAAACCTCCATCATCTCTTCGCTGCATCTGGGCGAGGTGGACGAGCTGATTGATCGGGGTGTGATTTCCGGTGGCATGCTGCCGAAAATCAACGGAATGGTTGGCGCGGTTAAATCGGGCATCAAAAAAGCCCATATTATCGATTCATCGATGCCGCATTCGCTCCTGTTGGAGCTGTTTACCAGTGAAGGTGTGGGAACCGAAATTACGGAGTAGAAATATGAACACAGGGGAAATTGCAGCACTGCAGAAAGAACATCTGATGCCCACGTATGCGCCGGGTATTGCATTGGTCGAGGGGTCTGGATCCTTTGTCTGGGATGCAGAAGGAAAAGAGTATCTCGACTTTGTTTCCGGTATTGCGGTCACGAACATCGGTCACTGCCATCCGAAAATGGTGCATGCGGTTCAGGACCAGGTGGAAACGCTGGTTCATGTCTCGAATCTTTATTATAACGAAAAGCAGCCGGTACTTGCCAAATCGCTGGCACAGCATGCCGGGATGCCCGGAGCCAAGTGTTTCTTTGCCAACTCCGGCGCGGAAGCCAATGAAGGGCTGATTAAGCTCGCGCGGCTTTGGGGCAGTGAGCATGGAAAATATGAAATTATCACTATGCGTCAATCCTTTCATGGCCGGACATTGGCCACGCTGACCGCTACCGGTCAGGATAAGGTGAAAACCGGCTTCGGTCCATTGCCCGAAGGGTTTGCCTACGCCAATTTTAACGATATAGAATCCATAAAAGGTGTAATTACCCCGAAAACGGCTGCTGTGCTGGTGGAGGCGCTGCAGGGCGAGGGCGGTGTGATCCCCGCGGATTCGGAATTTATGTCCGACCTTCGGAAACTCTGTGATGAAGAGGGGATTCTTTTGCTGTGCGATGAGGTGCAGGCGGGCATGGGCCGGACGGGAAAATGGTTCGGGTTCCAGAACTATGATGTTCAGCCGGATGCATTCTCGTTGGCAAAAGGGCTTGGTAATGGTTTTCCGATCGGGGCCATTGTTGCAGGCGAAAAGCTGGCTGATGTTTTTCAGCCGGGCCACCATGCAACGACCTTTGGCGGGACACCGCTGGCTTGCGCGGCCGCTCAGGCCGTTGTGGATGTGATTGAGCAGGAAGATCTGCTCATGAACACCCAGATGATGGGGGCGTATCTGGCGGAGGGGCTCTGCGAGATTGCTCTGAAGCATAAGAAATGGATCGAATGCGTCCGGGGATTTGGGTTGCTCCTGGGGCTGGTGCTGGATGTTCCGGCTGCTGAGCTGCAGAAAAAATTGCAGGAAAAAGGCCTGCTTGCATTGGCAACAGCGGGTAATGTTCTGCGTTTACTTCCTCCTCTGAATGTAAAACAGGAAGAAGTCGAGCAGGCGCTGACGTTGATCGGCGAGGCCTGTGAGGAATTGCACGAGGAAATGGCGGCTCAGTCGCCGAACCCCTGCCAATGCGGTATGGGGGAATAGTTTAGATAAAGGAGATAAAGAAATGGCGTATGATTTAACAGGTAAAGTAAAACTGATTCAGGACGCACAGACGTTCGGCAGTGGTTTCACCAAGCGTGAAATGGTGGTAACGGTTGAAGACGGGAAGTATCCTCAGGAAATTAATCTGGAGTTTGTGCAGGACAAAGTGAGCCTGCTGGACACGGTTCAGGTCGGTCAGGAAGTTACCGTAACCTTCGATATTCGCGGTCGCGAATACAATGGCCGCTATTTCAACAACCTCCAGGGCTGGAAGATCCAGACGGGCGCTGCAGCACCTGCTGCTGAAGATAAGCCGCCGGTTGCCGATAAAGATGTGCCGGCCGATTTCGACGAATACGAAGACGATATCCCGTTTTAAACAGCATGGAATAATGGAAGAACGGATGGCTGGATAGTTGGGGTTCCCCCGGAAATCCACTCATCCTGAAACCCGATAATCCAACCAGATACGAAAGGATCATTTACGATGAAAGTGGTACTCGCCTATTCCGGAGGTCTTGACACAACGGTGTTGCTGACCTGGCTCCAGGAAAAATATAACGCAGAAGTCATCTGCTACTGCTCCAATGTCGGGCAGGAAGAGGAACTCGACGGCCTCGAAGAAAAAGCCATGAAGCACGGTGCGGTGAAGTGTTATGTGGACGATGTTCAGGAAGAGTTTGCGGCTGATTACATCTATCCGATGATGCAGGCCAATGCGATTTATGAAGGCACCTACCTGCTGGGCACCTCCATTGCCCGCCCGCTGATTGCCAAGCGCATGATTGATATCGCCAAGGCCGAGGGCGCCGAAGCCATCTGCCACGGTGCAACCGGCAAGGGTAACGATCAGGTTCGTTTCGAACTGACGGCGTATGCACTGATGCCCGACGTGAAAGTGATTGCTCCCTGGCGCATGCCGGAAGATTTCCCGTTCGAAGGCCGTACGGATATGATCAACTATCTGGAAGAGCGCGGCATTCCGACCACCGTATCGGCGGCCAAGCCCTATTCGATGGACCGCAATATGCTGCACATCAGCTTCGAAGGCGGCATTCTGGAAGATCCGTGGAATGAGCCCGATGAGGATATGTGGTGCATGACCAAGCCGCTGAGCCAGGCCGCTGATGAGCCTGAAAATGTTGAAATCAGCTTTGAAAAAGGCATTCCGGTTGCCGTGAACGGCGAAAAACTCGGTGCTGCAGCATTGCTGAAAAAGCTGAATGCCCTCGGTTGCGAGCACGCAGTCGGCCGGATCGACATCGTCGAAAACCGCTTCACCGGCATGAAGGACCGCGGTGTATATGAAACGCCCGGCGGAACAATTCTGCAGCACGCACACCGTGCGCTGGAATCCATCTGCATGGACCGGGAAGTCATGCACATGCGCGACGGCTTCATTTCCAAATATGCCACACTCGTTTATAACGGGTTCTGGTTTGCTCCCGAGCGCGAAATGCTGCAGTCGGCGATCACCCAGAGTCAGGAAACGGTCACCGGCGATGTGCGCGTTAAGCTCTACAAGGGCGGTGTACATGTCAGCGGACGTCGTTCCCCGTATTCGCTCTACAGCCCGGAGCTCGTGAGCTTCGACGAAGCCGGCGGATACGATCAGTCCGACGCAACCGGATTCATCAAACTCAATGCTCTGCGTTTGCGCGTGGGTGCCACGATGAAGACAAAGATGAACGGATAAGCAACGCTTCCAGGCATTGGAAAGGGTTTTTCCAATCATTGGAAAAGCCCTTTTTTGTGTCTTCCAAACATTGGAAACACAGGGGGTTCGTGTATAGTCCGCCATTATTTTTCAGGAGAAGATCATGACAGAAAAGAAAATTCCAGTTAGCAGAGAGCGGTTGGAGGAACTGACGCAACAGTTTCCGACCCCATTTCATATATACGATGAAAAAGGCATTCGTGATAACGCGAAGCGTTTGAAAGCGGCTTTTTCCTGGAATCCGGGATTCAAAGAGTATTTCGCGGTTAAAGCCGCTCCGAACCCGTATCTCATGTCGATTCTGAAGGCGGAAGGCTTCGGGGCCGACTGCTCATCCTACGGCGAACTGATTCTATCTGAGAAAGTCGGTGTGGTGGGGGAGGATATCATCTTCACCTCAAACGACACGCCGGCCTATGAATATCAGAAAGCCAAAGAGCTGGGTGCGATCATCAATCTCGATGATATTTCACACATCCAATATCTGGAAGACCATGTTGGTCTGCCGGAGCTGGTTTGCTGTCGCTACAACCCGGGACCGCTGAAGGCCGGCAATGCCATTATCGGCCATCCGGAAGAAGCAAAATACGGGTTTACCCGTGAGCAGCTGTTTGAAGGCTACCGCATCCTGCGCGATAAAGGCGTGAAGCGTTTTGGTCTGCACACCATGGTGGCATCGAACGAATTGGAAGTCAGCTATTTCATCGAAACGGCCCATATGCTGTTCGAACTGGTGGGCGAGCTTTCGGCCGAGCTGGGCATTGAATTTGAATTCGTGAACCTCGGTGGCGGAATCGGTATCCCATACAAACCCGAAGAAGATGCCGTCGATCTGGCCGCGCTCGGACAAGGCGTGAAAAAGCTCTATGATGAACTGATCATCGGAAAAGGGCTGAATCCGTTGGATATCCGGTTGGAATGCGGACGGATGATTACGGGGCCTTATGGCTATCTGGTCGGTCGCGTGCTGCATAAAAAGAATACCTACAAACAGTATGTGGGTCTCGATGCCTGCATGGCCAACCTGATGCGTCCGGGCATGTACGGCGCGTATCATCATGTGAATGTGGCGGGTAAAGAAGATCAGCCGGCCGATTTTATTTGTGACGTAACCGGCTCGCTGTGTGAGAACAATGATAAATTCACCATCGATCGGCCGCTGCAACCTGTCGACGTCGGTGATCTGGTTGTGATTCATGATGCCGGTGCGCATGGCCATTCCATGGGCTTTAACTACAACGCAAAATTGCGTTCAGCGGAATTGTTACTACGTGAAAGCGGCGAGGTGATTCAGATCCGCCGCGCGGAAACATTGGAAGATCATTTTGCGACGCTCGATCTCGAAGGCCTTTCTGGCTTCGAAGCGTAAGGAGAAAAATATGTATTTTACAGGGGTATACACAGCACTGGTCACACCATTTGCTGAGGATGGATCGGTTGACTTCCAACAGTTGGAAGAACTGGTCGAATTTAACATCGCGGGTGGGGTTTCAGGTATTGTTCCGGTTGGAACCACTGGTGAATCGCCGACCTTGCGACCGAAAGAACATCTGCAGGTTATTAAAACGGTGGTGGATGTGGCGGCGGGCCGTGTGAAAATCATGGCCGGTACCGGTGCGAACTCGACGGCCGAAGCGGTTGAATTGACCGAGGCGGCGGCAGCATTCGGGATCGACGGAACGCTTCAGGTGACGCCTTACTATAACAAGCCCAACAACTCGGGCCTGATTCAGCATTTCTCTGCCGTCGCCGATATCGGTGTGCCGGTGGTTCTCTATAATGTTCCGGGCCGCTCTGCCCTGGAGATTCCATTGGACGTGGTGGCCGAGCTGGCGCAGCACGAACATATCGTTTCTGTGAAAGAAGCGGCGGGCTCGGTGCAGCGCGTAACGGACATTAAAAAACGCTGCGATATTGAAGTGATGTCGGGCGACGACTCGCTGGCCCTGGCAATGATTCGCGAAGGCGGGTGCGGGGTCATTTCGGTGGCATCGAACATTATTCCTTCCGAAGTTTCCGCACTCGTTGCGGCCGCGTTGGAAGGAAATTTTGATGAAGCGCAGGCGCTGCACGATCAGTATGCGCAACTGTTTGAAGATATCTTTATCGACACCAACCCGATTCCGATCAAAGCCGCCATGGCCATGAAAGGCATGATTGCTGAAACCTATCGCCTGCCGATGTGTTCCACAACGGCTGAAAATAAAGCGGTGCTGCGTGCATCGCTCGAAGCTGCAGGAGTGCTCTAATGGCTAAGGTGGTAATTCAAGGCGCATGCGGCCGCATGGGCAAAGCACTGATCCGTTGCATCCTGGAAGAAAAAGTCCAGGGGTTGGAACTTTTTGGCGCGGTGGATATGGCCGAAGTTCCAGGCATTGGAACCGATGCCGGTTTGATGGCTGGCTGCAAAGAAGCCGGGATCAAGGTGATCTCTGATCTGGCCGAAGTCGGTCCGGCAGCCGATGTGATCATTGAATTTTCATCGCCGACTGCCACCGCAGCCAATGCGGCCCGTATTGCGGAGTGGGGCACCGCCTGGGTAATCGGTACCACGGGACTGAGCGAAGACGAGATCGCTGCGGTTGAAGCCGCCGCTGAAAAGACGGCGGTGGTCCTGTCCGGCAACATGAGCCTGGGCATTAACCTGCTCTGCCATTTGGTTGAAATCGGTGCTCGTTCGCTGAAGGACAAAGGCTACGACATTGAAGTACTTGAAAGTCATCACAATCTGAAGAAGGATTCGCCGAGCGGAACCGCGCTGATGCTCGGGCAGGCGGCGGCCGATGGCTATGACTGGAATCTGAAAGAAGTTCAGGTGGATGGACGAACCGGACTGCCGGGTGAACGTCCTGAAAAAGAAATCGGTTTCCATGCCATACGCGGCGGTGATATTGTGGGCGACCACACCGTCATGATGGCCGGGGTGGGCGAGCTGCTGGAGTTGTCGCACCGGGCAACCAGTCGCGATGTATTTGCCATTGGTGCTTTGCAGGCGGCCGTATGGGTTGCTGAAAAAGAAGCCAGGCTCTACACCATGAAAGATGCGATGCGGCATGTTTTAGGGCTATGATGAGTGACGATTGAGTCGTGAACAACAGCGGTTTATTTCGGTCTGCCGCTTTTTTTTTATTCTCATGCCTCACGTTTCATTCGTCACGCCTTTAAACATCCCGTGCACAGCGGAATCCGAGGTTGCCGGTGGAGGAGTCGGGGGTGTTGGAGGTGCGGGCGGCCACGCGGTAGCGGTTGCAGTAGGAGTCGTGGCAGAGATAGGAACCTCCGCGGTTAACGCGCCTGTCGCCGGATTCCGGGCCGATCGGATTGTCCCTGGGCCCTGAGAGATGATAGTCGGGGCTCCACCAATCGAACACCCATTCCCAGGCATTGCCGGCCATGTTATAGAGTCCGTATCCGTTGGGTTGATAGGCATCAACCGGGGCCGTGCCGATGAAGCCGTCTTCTCCGGAGTTATAGGTCGGGAATTTTCCCTGGAAAATATTGCATTGGTGTTCGCCGTTGGGCATCAGCTCATCGCCCCAGACATAACGTTTCCCTTCCAGGCCGCCGCGGGCCGCATATTCCACTTCGGCTTCCGTCGGCAGCCGTTTGCCCGCCCATTCACAGTAGGCCAGAGCATCGCGATAGGATACGTGGGTAACCGGATTATTTTCCAATCCCTGGAAATCGGAATCGGGACCAAAAGGATGCGCCCAGTCGGCGCCTTCCACGTTATACCACCATTCCAGTCCCATCACGGTACGACCCAGCATATCCAGCGTGCGCTTTTGGCTCGGCGAGAGCAGCAGGTGGAATACATAGGAATAACCGAACTTCTGCGCGTCCGTTATATAGTTCGTTGCGGATATAAATGCGGCGAATTCAGCATTCGAGACGGCATATTGATCGATATAAAAGGGGGCGAGTGTAATTTCGCGGATCGGCCCCTCGCCATCGTCCGGATAGCCGATGTCATCGTCTGTTCCCATAAGAAAGGGGCCGCCATCGAGGAGCGTCATATGGTCTGTTGAGCCGGATGAAATGCGTCTAAACGGTTTGCCTTGGTGGCCGTCGTCGCATTCAGATCTTTTCTCGCCAGGTGTGCAGCAGCTTCCTTTACCCATCCGTCCGTTCCTTTAAATAAAACCAAAACAGTCATATAACCGCCGCCTGCAGTTTCAGCCAGTAAAAAGCGACTAATTCAGATCTTCTATTGTCTCGTTTGCGGTCATCGCTTATGGTTCCAACCTATGGAAACCCCGACTGAATCTTTAAGTGCAAAATTTGCAAAAGTCTATGGCAGCCCCGGCGAAGCTCCCCGTGTACTCGGCCTGTTGCGTGCTTTCTGGCCGCTGTTGGTCATCTGTTTTGTGACCGGCTATCTGTTGCGCGCCTGGTTCCCGCGCCCCTACCTGAGTGTTTCAACGGTGGGCGTTCTCTTTTTTCTCGTGGCCGTTGCGGCGGCCATTCTGTTGGCCTGGGGCGACCGTCGGCTCGGTAATTTTCTTAAGGGAGCCAAAGGAGAGGAATGGGTGGCGCACGAGCTGGCTTTCCTGAGTTCGGACTACACCGTTTTTAACGGACTGCGGTTTGGCGGTGGAAAAGAGAACTTTGACCATATCATCGTCGGCCCGGCGGGGGTTTTTGTGGTGGAAACCAAAAACTGGAAGGGCTCTATTGAGTTCCGCGACGGCAAGCTCTATGCCGGAGGAAAGGAGCCCTCCCGGCCGCCGCTGAAACAAGTGAAGGCCGCAACGGCTGAACTCGTTGCCTTTATTGATGATGCCGGTTGCGGTGAGGTGCCGGTCCACTCGGTGCTGTGTTTTCTGGGAACCAAACTTCCCGAAGAGGTCATGAACGTCAACGGGGTCGTTGTCTGCAAGGGCGAAAGGCTGATCGAGGTTGCGCAGGAAACATTTGATGAACCGGTCTCGCTAGGCCTGCGGGAGCAGGTGGTTCATGAACTGCTGAAAGTTATTGGATAGTTAAAGGAGACGTCTGATGAAGACACTGATTCCGATTGCGAATGGCTCTGAAGAAATGGAAGCCGTCATACTGATTGATACCCTGCGCCGCGCTGAATTTGATGTGACCGTTGCGGGACTTACTGCCGGGACCATTGTCGCTTCCCGTGGCGTTGAATTACTTCCGGACGTTACCTGGGCAGAGATTAATCCAGCTGATTTCGATATCCTCTTGCTGCCCGGCGGATTTGGCGGAACCGAGGCCTTCATGCAGCATGGCGGCGTTCAGCAGGCGATCAAAGATTTTAACGCGGCCGGCAAATGGTTCGGTTGCATCTGCGCGGCCGCGTTGGCGCTAAACGAGGCCGGAGTGCTTGAAGGTAAGAAATTCACCTGCTATCCGGGTGTGGAGGCTCATCTGCCTCCTGAAATACAACCCCTCGATGAAATCGTCGTAGTCGATGGCAAGCTTATCACCAGTCAGGGGCCAGGCACGGCCTTCGAGTTTGCACTGAAGGTTATTGCCGAATGCGGAAGCCCGAACCTCTCCGCCGAAGTCCGGGCGGGCCTGCTGCTTTAACTCTCGCAAAGGCGCAAAGAGTTGTTTGATTAGCGCCTTTGCGGCTTGAGCGAAGCGGGCGAGAGATAGATTCTATAGATCCGCGAAGGGGTTGTTCACGAAGCCGCGCGGTTTGTTGTCGCGGTTTGGGTTGTTGTTCCGGTTTTTGTTGTTCGGGCGGCGTTGGCCCTGCGGCTTTTTATTGCCCCCTCCGGGCTTCCGATCAATGGAAGATTTCGCCGCGCCCTTTTTCTTGGCGGAGAGGGAGATGCGTTTGCGTTTGATATCCACTTCCAGCACATGAACCTCAATGCGGTCGCCGGCCTGAACGACGTCTGCCGGATCTTTTACATACTGATTGGAGAGCTGCGAAATATGCACGAGGCCATCCTGATGTACACCGATGTCTACAAACGCTCCGAACGCCGTCACGTTGGTAACCACGCCTTTGAGCTCCATGCCTTCTTTGAGGTCTTTCATGGTCATGACGTCTTCGCGGAAGCCGACTTCTTCAAACTGTTCTCGCGGATCGCGGCCCGGTTTGTTCAGTTCGTCGATGATGTCTTTCAGGGTGAGCTCGCCGACGTCGCCGGAGATATAGTTTGAAATTTTGATCTGTTTTACGATCTCGACACTTCCGACCAGTTTCTCCAGAGGTTCGCCAAGGTCGGCGGCGATCTGTTCGACCAGCTTGTATCGCTCCGGATGGACGGCGGAGGCGTCGAGCGGCTGGGTGCCGCCGTGAATGCGCAGGAAGCCGGCTGCCTGTTCGAAGGCTCTCGGGCCGAGGCCGGAAACCTCGAGCAGTTCTTTGCGCGATTTAAAGGCGCCGTGTTCGTTGCGGTAGTCGACAATCTTTTTAGCCAGGCTGTCACCGATGCCGGCGACGCGGGAGAGCAGGGGAGCGCTGGCGGTGTTGAGTTCCACACCAACGTGGTTTACGCAGCTGACGACCACTTCATCGAGCTTGTCTTTGAGCAGCTGCTGATAGACATCATGCTGATACTGGCCGACGCCGATCGATTTCGGGTCGACCTTCACCAGTTCCGCTAGCGGGTCCTGCAGGCGGCGGGCAATCGAGATGGCACCGCGGATGGTCAGGTCGAGGTCCGGAAATTCTTCGCGGGCGATCGCCGAGGCGCTGTAGACCGAGGCGCCGGCTTCGCTGACGGAAACGACGCTGAGTTTCATCTGCATGTCTTTCAGCAGAGATTTGGTGAAGGCTTCGGTTTCGCGTCCGGCGGTGCCGTTGCCGACAGCAATGGACTGCGGCTGATGTTTCTCGATAAATTCCGAGAGCTTGATCTTCGCCTGCTTCTCTTTTTCGGCGCCCTGTCCCAGATAGATGGTGATGGTGTCGAGATATTTTCCGGTGGCGTCGAGCGCCACGCATTTGCAACCGGTACGCAGGCCGGGATCGATTCCGATGACCGACTTTTCTCCATAGGGAGCTGCGAGCAGGAGGCTGCGCAGGTTTTTGGCGAAGACTTCAACGGCGGAGCGGTCGGCCTTCATCTTCATTTCCACGGAGACATCGATTTCAACGCTGGTCGTCAGCAGCCGTTTGTAGGCGTCGAGCACGGCTTTTTCCAACTCCTGGAAAAACGGCGAGGCGGGATTGATTTCCACGATCTCTTTCATGCGCTCAATGTGCGGGTCGGCATCGATCGAGAGCTTGCGGTGCAGCACGCCTTCGGTTTCGCCGCGGCGGATGGCTAAATATCGGTGCGACGGGATATCGTCGATGGGCTGGGAAAAGTCAAAGTAGTCTTTGTATTTGGAATCTTCGTCGGCTTTCGTTGCGGTGGCCGGGCCGGAAGTGATGGCACCGGTTTTAAAGTAGGCTTCGCGAATCAGTGCGCGGACTTCGGCTTTTTCTGCAATCTGCTCGGCAATGATGTCGCGGGCGCCGGCCAGTGCATCGTCGGCGGTTGCGACTTCTTTTTCCTCGTTGATGTATTTTGCGGCTTCAGCTTCCGCGTCGCCGGAGGCGGCCTGGCTGAGGATTAATTCGGCCAGCGGTTCGAGACCCTTTTCTTTTGCAATCATGGCGCGGGTGCGGCGCTTCGGTTTGTAAGGCAGGTAGAGGTCTTCCAGTCCGGTCTTGGACTGGCATTCCTGAATCTTCTTTTTCAGTTCGTCGGTCAGCTTGTCCTGCTCGTCGATCGATTTGAGGATGGTCTGACGGCGGGATTCGAGCGTGTTGTAGTAGCTGAGTTTTTCCTGAATGTCGGAAATCTGTACTTCGTCGAGGTTTCCGTGCACTTCTTTCCGGTAGCGGGCAATAAAGGGGACCGTGTTTCCTTCTGCAAAGAGTTTGGCAACCGCCGCCACCTGCCGGGCGGAAATGTTGAGGGCTGCAGAAGCAAGCGGGACGGGGTCGAATGAGGGTGTTTCGGTTGTCATATTACGGGTATTTCCTGTTTTGATTAGACCCTAGAGGTTCTTAAAAGCGCTCTGTCACGTCAAGCCATCTAGGGGGCGTATTTCATTGTGAGAATGCTTTTCAAAGGGGTTTAGCTCTGTAATATCCACACAAACTATCAGGGAGATTGAAAATGGAAGAGATTGGGGTGCCGAAGAAGCTTTTGTTGGGGATTCAACACGTGTTTGCCATGTTCGGAGCAACGGTGCTGATGCCGACGCTGACGGGGATGGATCCAAGTGTGGCGCTGTTGGCTGCCGGGCTTGGAACATTCATTTTTCATGGGGTTACCGGCGGAATGGTTCCTGTGTTTCTTGGATCGAGTTTTGCTTTTATCGGCGCAATTAAAGCGGTGGCCGGTGAAGACGGAAGCGGGATGCCCTATGCGCTGGGCGGTGTCATCTGTGCCGGTTTGGTTTACGTCATAATGTCGGGCATTGTGAAGCTTGGCGGCACGGAGATCATGAAACGATTGTTCCCCGCGGTGGTAACCGGTCCGGTGATTATGGTGATCGGCCTGACCCTTGCTCCGATTGGTGTGAGCATGGCGTCTTCCAACTGGATTCTTTCCCTGGTGAGCATTTTCACGATCATTGCGGTCTCCTGCTTTATGAAAGGTTTCTTTAAGCTGGTGCCGATTCTGATCGGCATTCTGGTGGGCTATGCCGTTGCTGCAGCTATGGGCGCTGTCGACTATTCGGCCATGCAAGACACCGGAGGCCTGTTCATCGGAGCCGATAACTTCACCTTCCCGAAATTCTCGGTTGCGGCAATTCTGACCATTATGCCGATCGCCATTGTGGCCGTCATGGAACACATCGGTGACATCACGACGAACGGCGCTGTGGTCGGGAAAGATTTCTTCGAAAAGCCCGGCCTGCACCGCACGCTGCTGGGTGATGGTCTGGCGACCATGTTCTCCGGCCTGTTCGGTGGACCGCCGAATACTACCTACTCTGAAAACACCGGCGTACTGGCGGTAACGAAAAACTACAATCCATCGGTGATCCGTATTGCGGCCGGCTTCGCTATTCTGCTCGGAGTCATCAGTCCGGTAGGTGCCTTCCTGCGCACCATTCCGGTGGCGGTGATGGGCGGGGTGAGTTTTATCCTGTTCGGTATGATTGCCTCGGTCGGTATCCGTACGATTTCGAATGCACAGCTGAACTTTAACCGCAGTCGCAACCTGATCATCGTTGCGCTGATTCTGGTCTGCGGATTGGGCGGCGTGGAGCTTTCGATTGGAAGCGTTGTGATTAAAGGAATCGGCCTCTCGGCACTGGTCGGCATGATTGCCAACCTGATTCTGCACATCATTCTGCCGGATGACCCGGATAACGATTAATCACTTTTAATCAATCACGGATTAAAACAGATGAACCCGGATTATTTTCCGGCTTCATCTGTTTTTTTTGTGGGATCTATTTCTCGAGCGAAGCAATCAGTTGCTGCTGCGGTTCGGTTTCGGCTTTTCCTCCGGCATCGGAGACCCGGGAGAGCGGTTGTCCGAGTGCCGCCACAATGCAGCTGGCCATCGTTCCGGTTCGCCCGACGCCGCCCTTGCAGTGAACCATGAAGTTGGTTCCGGCTTTTAATTGTTCGGCCACATCGCGGGCAAGGTTGAGAAATGCTTCCGTGTCTTCCGGAACGCCGCCATCGCCTAATGGAAAATGAATCAGCCCGCACGGCAGGGTATTGCTTTGAATCGCTTTCGCATAATCCGGCGATCTTGCCTGAATTTCCTCCATGGGGTTCAGGCAGATGATGTGGTCGACTGCGGCTTCTTCCAATGCCTGGAAACAGGTGGACAGCAGCTCTTCTTTGCCGGGCATGCTGTGAAGATACAACGAGCCCGGCAGCTTGAGTTTAACTTTTCGGAAAGCCTGCATGATTCGTTTACTGAACTTTTCGCGGCGCTCTTAAGGTGAGCGTGCGGTTGAAGACCGGCTGTTCCGGGGTGTGGTCTTTGTCGGCGCAGAAATAGCCGACACGCTCGAACTGATAGCGTGTGCCGGGCTCGGACTTGGCCAGGCCGGGTTCGATTTTGGCGGTGATGACTTCGAGCGAATCCGGGTTGATGAAGTCCTTGAAGTCCTTCTCCTTGTCGCCCAGCGGATTCTCAACGGTGTAGAGGCGGTCGTAGAGACGGACCTCGGCATCGATCGCGTGTTTGGCCGAAACCCAGTGGATGGTGCTGCGGACTTTCCGTCCGTCCGGTGCGCTGCCTCCTTTGGTTTCCGGGTCGTAGGTGCAGGAAAGGGAAATCACCTTTCCGTCCGCATCTTTTTCAACCGAGTTGCAGGTGACGAGATAGGCTCCGCGAATGCGGACTTCCCGGCCGACGGTGAAGCCTTTGAATTTGTTGGGTGCATCGTCTTTGTAGTCGGTGCGTTCAACCCAGAGCTCGCGGCTGAAGGGAACGCTGCGTTTGCCTTCTTCTTCCTTCTGCGGATGATTGGCCACTTCGAATTCTTCTTCGAGGTCTTCGGGATAGTTTTCGATGACGACTTTAATCGGATCAACCACGGCCATGGCACGCAGGGAGTTTTCGTTCAGGTCGTCGCGGATGATGCTTTCGAACTGCTCGATTTCGGTGATGCCTTCAAACTTGGTGCAGCCGACAATGGCGCAGAGTTTTTTGATGGCGTTCGCGGTAAAGCCCCGGCGGCGCATGCCGCAGAGCGTCGGCATACGCGGATCGTCCCAGCCGGTAACCCGGCCTTCATTGACGAGCTGGAGCAGGCGCCGTTTGCTGAGCACGACGTAGGTCAGGTTCAGTTTGGAAAATTCATACTGCTGCGACTGGAAGATTTCGAGCTCTTCAAGAATCCAGTCGTAGAGCGGGCGGTGCACTGCGAATTCGAGGGTACACATGGAGTGGGTGACGCCTTCAATGGAATCTTCGATACAGTGGGCGAAGTCGTACATCGGGTAGATGCACCATTTGTCGCCGGTGTTGTGATGCGTGGCTTTTTTGATTCGATAGATGGCCGGGTCGCGCAGGTGCAGGTTGGGGGAGGTCATGTCGATCCGGGCGCGCAGCACACAGGCGCCGTCTTCGAGTTCCCCGTTTTTCATTTTTTCGAACAGCTCCAGGTTTTCCTCCACGGAGCGTTCGCGTCCGGGCGGTTCTTTGCCGGGCTCGGTGGGCGCACCGCGGTAGTCTTTGAATTCTTCGGAGGTGAGCTCACAGACGTAGGCCTTACCCTTTTTGATCAGGCGGACAGCGTATTCATACATCGTGTCGAAATAATTGGAGGCCCAGAAGAGGTTTTCGCCCCAGTCGAAGCCGAGCCACTTGATGTCCTCCTGAATCGCTTTTACATATTCTTCATCTTCGGCTTCCGGATTGGTGTCGTCGAAGCGCAGGTGGCACTTTCCGTTGTATTTTTCGGCGGTACCGAAATCGAGCGTGATGGCTTTGGCGTGGCCGATGTGCAGATAGCCGTTGGGTTCCGGCGGGAAGCGGGTGACGATTTCAGTGCGTTTGCCCGAGGCCAGGTCGGCATCGATGATGTCGTGGATAAAATTGGTGGTCTTGATTTCTTCGCTCATGGGAGTAATCCGTAATTCGTAGTTCGTATTTTTTCCAACCATTGGAAAAAACCGCGCCTTTTATCCCTGATTCGGGCGGGGGAGGCAATCCATAAAAAAAGCCGGTCTGCTTTCGCCGACCGGCTCTTTTTCCAAAGGTTGGAACTTTTATCTGAACTTGATGCCGCAGCCGACGGCCTTGGTTTGCGCATTCTCGATTTTTTGTCCGGCCACAAGTGCCTCCAGGGCATCTTTCAGCCAGATTTCATCGCCGACCGAGCGTCCGCCTTCGCCGACGGCACCCTGGTAGACCAGTTTACCTGCAGCATCGAACAGGAAAACATCGGGGGTTTTCTTTGCGCCGAAGTTACGGGCGACGTCCGAGGTGGAATCCTGAAGATAGGCGAACTGATAGCCTTCCTTTTCAGCTTTGGCTTTCATATTTTCCAGCGTATCGCCTTTAACCGACGGATCGTTGGAATTCACGAACACAACACCGATTCCTTTTTTGGAATAGGTATTTCCTAAGTCGACCATGACAGCTTGCCACGCATCCACGAAGGGGCATTTGTTGCAGGTGAAGATAACCAACGTGCCTTTCTCGCCTTTCAGCTGGGAGAGGCTTTGTGTTGTTCCATCTGCGCCTTGCATCTTGGTGTCTGCATCGACCATCGGGTCGCCGATCTGGAGCGCTGAAGCACTCATGGCGGCTACGGCCGCCAGTATTCCAATGATTGGACCTTTTTTCATGTTGAGCTCCTTTACTGTTTCAACAGGGGTTTCAGGGTTTCGGCATATTGCTCGAAGGTGCGTTTTCCTTCCCATTCTTCGATAAGTTTGCCGTCCCGGTAAATGAAGGTGGCCGGGAGTGAGCCCGCCCATTTCGGGGAGAGGGATTCAATGAATTCCTGGTTGAGCTCCGTAGAGATCAGGCTGCCGATCGCGCTTTTGTGCTCCGCAAGAAAAGCCTCGACCGCTTCTTTCTCTGAGGGGTCATCCGCTGAGATCAGTAGTGTTCCCAAGGTTGGGAATTCGTCAAACACCTGAATCAGTTCCGGGAATTCTTCGCGGCAGGGATCGCACCAGGTGGCCCAGACATGGACCAGGGTCAGCTTTTCCAATGATTGAACTTTCTGCCTGATTTCGGCTGGTGTTGCCGCAGTGGCTTCGGTCCCGGCCGGCTTGCAGGAGGTGAGAAAAAGCGCTCCTGCAATTCCAAGCATTGGAAATATGGAATGTTTATTCATCATTTAATATCCTCGCTTGTCTTGATCGAATCTATCCGATGCTGTTAATTAGACAACATCTAATTAACGAGGGCAGCTCATGAAAATTGCAACATTTAATTCGAATTCCATCCGGACGCGCCTGCCGATCCTTCTCCAATGGCTGGAAGATCATGCGCCGGATATACTTGGAATTCAGGAAACCAAGGCCCAGGACGCGGATTTTCCGAGGGATGCGATCGAGGCGGCGGGGTATCATGTGGTGTTTAAAGGGGAGAAGTCCTACAACGGCGTTGCGCTGATCTGCAAGAGCGAGCCGACGGAGGTGAAGTTTGGTTTTGACGACGGCGGGCCGGCGGATGAAACGCGCCTGGTCCGGGCGATGGTGGACGGCGTGGCGGTGGTGAACACCTATGTGCCGCAAGGCCGGGCGATTGACCACGTGATGTATAAATATAAGCTGGGTTGGTACGCCCGTCTTAAGAGGTTGTTCGAGGCGGAGTATTCGGCGGATCAGAAGCTGGCGTGGATCGGGGACATTAATATTGCGGTGGAGCCGATTGATGTGAACAACCCGGCGAGCCGTAAGAACGACCCGTGCTACCATATTGATGCGCACAATGCCTTTCTGGACGTCTGCTCGTTCGGTTTCACCGATGTGTTCCGAAAGCATCATCCGGGTGAGGAGATCTATTCCTTTTTTGATTATCGGGATAAAAATGCCATCACAAAGAATCTGGGGTGGCGGATTGATTATGTGCTGACGACCGATCCGCTGACTTCAGTCTGTACGTCGTGCGACGTTGATCTGGAGCCGCGCAAAAAAGAGAAGCCGTCGGATCATACGTTTGTGGTGGCGGAGTTTGCGTGAGGCGTTAAAATTTTCCAATCATTGGAACCCCTGTCAGCGGGAATCATGCCTCAATCGTCACGTTTCTCGTCACAGCTGCTCGGTGGAGAAGCCCTGTTTGCGGAGTAAATTAATGACTCCTTCTTGGCCCGGCAGATGGCCTGCGCCTACCACGACCATATAGGTGTTGTCGTCTTTGATCATTTTTGAAAGCTGTTTTACCCAGGCTTTGTTCCTGGCGGTAATAAATTTGGCGTAAAGGCCTGGATATTCAGCGAAGCTTTTGGACATGAGGCGGTCGAGTGTTTCCATGTCGCCCGTCTCCCAGGCTTTAATCAGTTCCGTGATTTCGGTGTCGAGCAATTCGAGATCGGCCAGCGAGCGGTTAACGAAATCATCCGGGTTTTCATTCGCCAGAGAATCGAAGAGGGCAATCTGGAAATCGATCGTTTCGAGTCCAATCACCTTTTTCCCGTCGCTTACGGCCTTGTTGTAGAAATACTGGTCCAGGCCGAGGTTCTGGTCGAAACCGAGCTTTTGCATTTTCACCAGGGTCAGCGTCATGGTTGCAAACCAGGGCTTGAAGGGATGGAGGGTTTCAACAGGAAGTCCACTGTCTGCCGCGGCTTTGCCAAGGCGTTTGTAGGTCTCCGGCTGTAGAACCGTTTGGAGGGTTTCGGGCTGCGGAAGCATGGCTTTTCCCAGAATGAGCTGTTGAGTTTTGGGCGAAGTCATTTCGGCCATATCCACTTCCAGGACGAGGGCGGTTGCTGTGGTATAGGCGGCTTCGATGGCCGGTGCAACGGGATAGTTTTCCTGTTTGAGGACGTGCGAGGAGCCCTGAACATATAAGGTGTGTTTTCCGGATGTGACTTTCCAAAGTGTGCTGTCTGCCTGTACTGCTGTGCTCACAAATGCGGCGAACAGAATCAGAATGGAAGTTTTCAGGACTACTCGTTCTTTAAGCATGTCATCTCCTTGTAGAATCTAAATCGTACAGGTTATTTCGGTTTGAAAAAGAAAAAATCCAGAACTTGAAAATAATGCGAACTCTGTGAAAAAAATCCTTGTGGACAGTTCACATATTTCTATAAGGTTCAGCTCGTACTAAATTGGTACTACTTTAAATCATGTTAGCCGGGAGGGCAAAAATGAATACAAATGCAGTTGTTATTGCGAATAGTGAACAAGCGGTTCCACTGATGGATAAAGTGCAGGACATTGTTGTGGTCTATGGTGTGAAGGTGCTGGCGGCCTTGCTCGTTCTTATTATAGGAATGTGGATTGCCAAGATGCTTACGGGTGCGGTCAGTAAGTTAATGGAGAAAAAAGGGGTCGATGCCACGCTGAATAAGTTCTGCACCAGTCTGGTTGGCTTTGCTCTCAAAGCCTTCGTGTTTATTGCCGCACTAGAGAAGCTGGACGTAAAAACAGCATCGTTTGTGGCTATTATCGGTGCCGCCGGTCTGGCGATCGGTTTGGCTTTGCAGGGATCGCTGGCCAACTTTGCGGCCGGTGTACTGATGCTGATCTTCAAGCCGTTCAAAGTGGGCGATGTAATTGATGCCGGGGGATCCGTTGGTTCCGTTCTGGAAATCGGTATTTTCACTACCATTATGAAATCGCCGGACAATAAGAAAATGATTGTGCCCAACTCCGTGGTAACCGGAGGAACCATAACCAATATCAATACCTTCGGAACCCGCCGCGTCGATCTGGTTGCCGGAATCGGTTACAGCGATGATATTGGTAAAGCACGGGATGTGCTCAACGGAATTATTGCCGCCGATGACCGGGTGTTGCAGGATCCTGCGCCGACGGTTGCCGTGGTGGAACTGGCCGACAGCAGTGTAAACTTCGTGGTTCGTCCGTGGACGAAGGCCGAAGATTACTGGGGTGTCTATTTCGATATGACGGAAGCAATCAAGACCCGCTTCGACGAAGAAGGCATTTCGATTCCGTTCCCGCAGCGCGACGTACACATCTACGAACACAAAGAAGGCTAGAATTTTCCATGCCTTGGAAACAGGAAAAGCCGGTGCTTCAAAGCGCCGGCTTTTTTGCGGGACGGAGCTGTGAGCTCATGCATTGTAATAGTCTGCGATGCAAACGGGTAAATTCTTGCCAATCGTTTTCGGGGTTTTATAATTCGCTATCGTATTAATCGCGTAAATTAAGTTGAAATCAGGAGATGTGAAATGGAAACCAATGCAGTCGTCGAGGCCGCTGAGCCTTTAGCGCAAAGTTCAGGAAATGTGATGGATACTATTCAGGTGATCGGTGTGGAGTGGGGAATGAAAATTCTATCCGCTTTACTTGTTCTGTTTATCGGAATGTGGGTGGTGAAGCTCATCCGCAAAGGGCTCGTCAAGCTGATGGAGCGCGGGAAAGTTGATCAAACACTGATCTCCTTCGTCGCCAGTCTGGCTCAAGTGGGGCTGCAGGCCTTTGTGGTGATTGCCGCCCTTGAAAAATTGAATGTGAAGACGGCCTCGTTTATCGCGGTGCTGGGTGCTGCCGGTCTGGCTGTCGGTTTGGCATTGCAGGGCTCGCTCTCCAACTTTGCCTCCGGCGTTCTGATGATTATTTTCAAGCCTTTCAAAGTGGGTGATCTGGTTGAAGCGGGCGGTGTGCTCGGGACGGTGATGGAAATCGGTATCTTCACAACGCATGTTGATACGCTCGATAATAAGAAGACCATTGTTCCGAATGCGAAGCTGATGTCGGACAACATTACGAACTATTCCGCGAACAAGACCCGCCGCGTGGATATGCAGGCCGGTATCAGCTATGGCTGTGATATCGATCAGGCCCGCGATGCGATCGTTGCCGTGCTCAAAGAGGTGCCCGGCATTCTGGACACTCCGGCCCCGGATGTGTTTGTTTCCGAGATGGCTGACAGCAGTGTCAACTTCAAGGTGCGTCCATGGTGCAACCCTAATGATTACTGGGGAGTTTATTTCGGTGTGATGGAAGGTATTAAGAAGAAGTTCGATGCGGAAGGAATCACTATTCCGTTCCCGCAGCGCGATGTGCATATCTACGAGCACAAAGAGGGCTGAGCTTCCAATCTCCGGAAAGCGACATAAAAAAAGCCGGGGCATTGCTGCTCCGGCTTTTTTGATGTGGCAAAAGGTCTGAACCTGGACTTGCAACCTAAAGGGCGGCTTTCAGTGCCCGAATGAAGTCCGGGCTGGTGCCGCAGCATCCGCCGATGAAGTCGGCACCCGCTTCCAGCAGGGGAGCGGCAAAGGCTGCAAAATCGTCCGCCGTAGTTTTATAGACCGTTTTCCCTTCTACCATTTCGGGCAGGCCGGCGTTCCCTTTAATCCAGATCGGCAGATCGGTGGATGCTTTCATCCTGGCCGCCAGTTTCACAAAACCTTCAATACCCTGCCCGCAGTTGGAGCCAATCACATCGGCCCCGGCGGCGGTCAGTTCCTCGGCCGCCTGTTCAACCGTGGTGCCCATCATGGTTCGGTCCATATCGGCACCCGCGTCATAAACCATCGAAACACAGACCGGAAGTCCGGTTTCTTTGGCCGCTTTCAAAGCCACAGTGGCTTCTTCCAGATCCGACATGGTTTCGATCACCAGGCCATCGGCCCCGCCGGCGGCCAGTGCTTTGGCCTGGACCGAAAACGCATCGAACAGCTCATCCTCGGTGACATCGCCCATCATCAGCATTTTCCCGGTGGGTCCCATGGAGGCAAAAACCAGGGCCTGATCTCCGGCCGCCCGCTTCGAGATCTCCGCGCCGATACGGTTCACTTCTTCCACCTTATCCGCAAGTCCGTGGCGTTCGAGGGTGTAGATTGTTCCTCCGAAAGTGTTGGTAATGACGATCTGGCTGCCGGCGTCCACATAGGACTGCGCAACCGCTTCTACAATAGCCGGGTTCTCCAGATTAAGGGCTTCAGGTGATTCGCCGGGCTTCAGCCCCTGTTTCTGCAGTTCGGTGCCCCAGGCGCCGTCGATCAGGACCGGGCGTTTACTCAATAGTTTCTGAATGGTTTCATGCATGCTGTTTTCCCCTGTTCCAATGTTTGGAACAAAATCTACCTGAAGGCCCTAATTGATTCAACAGCTTTACTTCCAATGGTTGGAAAATTCCAATCGTTGGAAACTTGTGCCCGGCTTCCGTCACGTTCACACTGCGGGGCACTTTTTGATTCAGGAGCTTTTGTATGTTTAAAACCGTTGATGATGTGGATTGGGAAAACTGGGATCCGGTAACTGTGGCCACGCTGATGTTTATCATTAAAGACGGGCGGATTCTGCTGATCCATAAAAAGCGCGGGTTCGGAAAAGGAAAAATCAACGGCCCCGGCGGGAAGCTGGAGGCCGGCGAAACGACCGAGGAATGTGCCATCCGCGAAACGCAGGAAGAGTTGTGTATTACGCCGAAAGGTGTGGAATTTGCCGGTCTGTTGCATTTTCAGTTTACCGACAACAACTCGATCCACGGCTTTGTTTATACCGCCTCCGATTACGAGGGCGAGCCGACTGAAACCGACGAAGCGGTTCCGCTCTGGTGCTCAATCGATGACTTGCCGTTTGAACATATGTGGCAGGACGACCACATCTGGTTCCCACACATGCTCGAAGGGCGCCGCTTTTCCGGCCGCTTCATTTTCGACGACGACCGCATGCTTGATAATGTCATCGATCTTGATTAGCCAAGGATTCCGAGCGGGTGCGGTGTGGAGAACGGATCCAGAAAGTTTCCAATGTTTGGAAAAACCGTGCTGAGCTCTGCGGGAGGGACACCGAACCAGGAGGCCATCTCCGCGCAGTATTCATCGATCGAGGTGGTGGGGAGTAACCGGGCGCGCCCGACATCCAGCGGCCCGCCGCTGGCCAGCACGGGATATTCTCCATAGATTTTCCCGCCGGCCACATCGCCGCCGATCACAAAGGCATTGCCGCCCCATGCATGATCGGAGCCCCGCCCGTTCGATGTCAGCGTGCGGCCGAAGTCGGTGGCGGTGAAGAGGACAACATCGTTTTGAATTCCGAGTTCCACCAGCTTGTTCCAGAAGTCGGTGATGGCTTCGTTGACTTCGGTGAACAGGTTTTCCTGTGCGTTGATCACTTCATTATGGTGGTCCCATCCTCCGCGGCTTACAAAAAAGACCTGCCGGTTCATGGAGAGGTTGTCTTTTGCGGCAAGCAGTTCTGCCACGTTACGAAGTTTCTTCCCGGTTTGGGTGGTTGAGAAATCGGTTGAAAAATCATACGGGCTGATCGCGTTGCTGAAGGCCGCCGCAGTATCAATGGCACTGCGGTTGCTGGTGGCGAGTTTAGTTTGGTAGAGGTTGCCGTATTGTTGCGCCAGGATTGAATCGACTGCATTGGTGATGGAGGCCGTCTCGTTGTATTTGGTCTTCAGCAATACCACGCCGCTTGGGTCGGTGATATAGGGTATGGAAGCGGGTCCGACCTGCATCGTATTGTTTCCCGAAACGGAAATGTTCATGCCCACGGTGCTGTTGAGGTTGGCCTGGGTGAGACAGTCGGCCATACGGCCCGCCCAGCCCTTGGGGCTGGTGCCGCGAATCTGGGGCACCACGGTCTGCCAGTGCACCTGTTCATCCGCGTGGGAAAAAAGTCCGACCGGGAGGGCGGTGCTTTTTGCCTGATATTGCGCCAGGGTTGTGGGTTCAATCAGTGTGCCCACATTACTGACGAATGCGCAGTTCCCTGCATTATACAGTGTTTGGAGGATCGGGAGTTTATGATGGATTCCAAAGCCGCTGGAGTAGGGCTGGGCGGCATCCGAGATGGGAAGCAGCTCTCCGGTGCTGTTCAGTGCCAGACCGGTAGGGTTGGAGGTGGAGTCGTAGAGTCCTCCCCGTACGGTCGTGTATTCGCCATAAGCGGTCGGGTCGGTGGGAACCAGCATGTTGAAAGAATCATTTCCCCCTAGCAGAAACAGACATACGAGCGCCTTGTGATCGGTGAATGATTCGCCGGAAGCGGCGCCTGCCGTCATCTTGAGGGAAAAGAGGGCTGAGCCCATGGCCGCGCTTGCGCCGGCTTGTTGGAAAAATTTGCGTCGTGTATTCATGATGTTTCCTCAGTAGAGCACATTGAATTCGGGCAGGAGCGCGAAAAGCCAAAGGGCGCGCTGTACACGTGCTTTTCGTTCGGCTTCTGTTCCGTCGGGCATGGCGTCGATGACCGTTGCAATCGTGGCCCGGTTGACCGGGCTCAGCCTTCCGGCTGTCAGCAGGAGATCGAGGTGGTCGAGCAGTGCAACGGAGTCAGCTGCCATCGCAGTCTCAACAGTCAGGTCCAGATTGCCCTGACTGTACCACCGCTGCCCGATTCCGGTTGTTCCATCCTGTTCAATGCCTTCATAGACCAGCCACCAAATGGCGTTGGGCAGGCTTAAGGCGGTGACATCGTTATGGATCTGGAATTCAGGTGCATGCAGGTTACGGTCAAGAATTTCTCCGATGGGCTGATAGTCGGGGAGATAGAAACTGAATACGGATGGATAGTCATAGGGGGACTGGGCAAAAACCTCTTCCAGTTTGTGGAACGGAAAGAATCCATAGGTTTGCGAAGAAGTGATTTCAAATGCGCGCGCAAAGTTCATGAGTCGGACAAGCGGTTCACGCAGCTTCCCATGGGCCGTATCGTTCGCCAGTGCGGTTTCGCGTGCTTCAGGGTGCAGGAGAATTGCTTTGATGACGGCACCCAGGTCGCCGCGCATGCCGGAGCCGGCTCCGGCATAAGACCCGTCGATAAAGGCCTGAGCCACATCAAAGATATATTGCGGCGAAGGGTTGGAAACGGTGAACCGCTGGATCAGGTTGCGTGCGATGAAGGGCGGGGTGTTGGGGTGGTTGTGGAGATGGTCGAGTAAGCCGTCGATATCGGCCCGAACGCCGGCTTCCGTTTCAGGAAACGGACCCTGAGTGCTGCCGTCGAGCAGGGTCTTTGCTGTAAGGTCGTGCCAGTCTGCCCGTATTGCCGAGGGATCGATATAGTTATCCGCGTTCTCGGTGTTATCCCGCTTGGCCTGCCGCTTCAGGCCGGTGAAGATTTTTGCAAACTCGGTGATGTTGTCATTATCGTACGTCGGGATCAAATTCCCTCCGGCATCCAGTTTGGGTGTGCCATCCTGATTTAATTCCCAGAGTCCAATGGTGAAAAGCTGCATGATTTCGCGGGCATAGTTTTCGTCGGGGAACGTTCCTGCGCCGGGATCGGCTTTCTTATTGCTGTCGAACGTCAGGTAGCGTCCCATATGCGGGCTGTAGGTCACCTCGCCGAGAATGTCGCGGAAATTGCCGAAAGCGTGGCGCACAAAAATATCGTAGTATGTCAGCCACCGTTCGGAATAACCCGTCTGGTTCGATCCGTTTTCCCCAACGACCATAATCTGACTCAGCGCCCAGGCCATGCGCTGGCGCAGTTGGTCATCGGCCGTAATGGCCATCTGGTACCAGACGATCTTTTTGGTGTTCTCGTTGTCGAACAGCACATCGTTATATTTTCTGCCGACATTAATCGCATCATTGGTGTCGGCCTTGTAGGGCGAGGACCCGCTGCCATCGTTCCAGTAATAGGTGAGTTGCTGACCTATGGCGGAATTATGGCCTACTTCATAAAGGTGGGCATTGGCCGGATTGTTGGTGAAGGCCGGATTACTCCGCTCGCGCCAGAAGGCGCGGTGTGAACGGGTCGGGGATGCGATTTGCGCATCAATCCATTCGAGATAGTTCGTATAGGGCGGGTTGTTGAGATCCGGGTTTCCAAGGCCTGGAAAATTGGTGATCATGCTGAACGACGGCCCGAAGGTTGCCTGTTGAAGAAAACGGGATACCGCATTGGAGTTGTTCAGCGAGTGGGTTGTGGAAGAAACGGTGCGGTAGTAGCGGGTCGGTTCGTCGGTTGGGTCGGTCAGGACCTGATTTACGCTTCCGGTGCTGATCGGCAGGGCATGGGGAAAGGTATTGGCCCAGTCAAAACCATATTCCCGGGCGACGGGTTCCCAGTCCACCAGGTTGGTGGACCATTCCAACGTTTGCAACTGGTTGGTGGAGGCGGCCTCCGGAAGAATGACTCCGAATAAACCGTTCGAGGTGGTTGTGCCCAGCGAGCTGTCGGCAGTTGCTGTGGTATTGAAGCCTGATAGCAGGGCACAGCATAGAACAGAAAAAAGCAGTTTGCTTCGGTGACTCATTGGTACCTCGCGATTTATGAAATGGGAGACGTTTGCTGGTAAATAAGTATCTCAGTACCACTAAATTGTCAATTAGATGCTGTTTTCTGTTGTCGTGTTTGTTCCGGTGATTGGAGATGAAAGGGCAATAAAATTGAGTGTTTGCCAAAGAAGGCCCGGTTGAGCCGTCCTGCGGAGAGGTCCGGGCACAAAAAAATCCAGAGGTCGGAAAAGGAGTTTTCCAACCTTTGGAATAGTTTTTTACTGGGGAAGTGCGGGTTTAGTCGAGGGGGGTGACGTTGGTGGCCTGGGGGCCTTTTTGTCCGTTTTCGACTTCAAACTTAACATTCTGGCCTTCCTGCAGGGAGCGACGGCCTTCCATGTTGATTGCGGTGAAGTGCACAAACACATCATCGCCGGTTTCGCGGGCAATGAATCCAAAGCCCTTTTCATCGTTGAACCACTTGACTGTGCCGGTTTCGATTTGGTCTGACATAACTAACTTTACTCCTAAACGGGCTGTTTCCAGCCATTCTTTCTGCTGTGACCAATCCCCCTTAAAGAACCGGCCGCTCATTACACATCCCCGAAGGGAGGATTATAGATATAATCCACTGCTAAGGCTAAAGTTGAAAAAAAAGAAATGCGAGAACTGTTTTTGCAAATTTTATTAGGATTCGTGGCGGAAACATAGCTTTTTCCCGCGGGAGGATATGCCTGTTCAGGGGATTTCCAATGCCCGGAAAAAAAGGGGGAAAAAGTGAAAGATGAGTGAATCGGTATTTAAATACCAATTTAGAGTTGCAACAGGACCAAAGCGGTGCAATAAATCTTCACTAATAAAGACGTGATTAAACTGCGCATGTTTTGTAGAATTTAGTTTATTCACCGGGAGGCGCGCGCCGATGGCATTTGAGAAGATAAAAGTAGAGCTACCTACAGACGAATATTACGAAGCCGAGGTTAAGTGCCGGAATTCCTGTCCGGTGAGCACGGATGCGCGCGGATATCTCATGGCCACCGTTGCCGGTAAGTATGAGGAAGCCTACGCGATTTCCCGTGCAACCAACCCTTTTGCATCGATCTGCGGCAAAGTTTGTGGAGCTCCATGTGAAAAAGGCTGCCGCCGTTCCGATGTGGATGAAGCGGTTGTTATTCGTAATATTAAGGGCTTCCTGACCGATAAGCATGGCCCTGAAGCGGGGGACTTGAAAACCCCGTTGACCTATTCGATTGCTCCGGGAGCAGTTGAACCGACCCTGAACGGCAAATCAGTCGGTATTATCGGCGGCGGCTGCGCAGGATATACGGCCGCGCACGATCTGGCCCGTCTGGGTTATGCGGTCACCATTTACGAGCGCTGGGAAAAATCCGGCGGTCAGCTGGTGCAGGGTGTTCCGATTAACCGCCTTTCACGTAAAGTAGTCGCCGATGAACTTGCCTCTATTGAGCTTTTCGACAACATCGAGGTTAAGAATGGTGTCGATGTCGGCAAAGACATCACCTTTCAGGAGTTGGAAAAGCAGCATGACGCGGTTTACATCGCCGTCGGCCTGGCCAAAGGGAAGAGCATTCCGATTCCGAATTCGGACCATGAGCACGTCTATCTCGGTCTGGCCTTCCTGTTCGATTTCAATATGCGTGATAAGTGGGACCTTACCACCACCCGTTCCATCGTGATCGGCGGTGGTGATGTGGCGTTCGATGTAGCCCGTTCGGCGCTTCGTTGCGGTTCCCCCGATGTTCAACTGGCCTGTTTGGAACGTGAGCACCTGAATGAAATGACCGGTTCCGTAGACGAACGCGAAGGCGGGCGGCGCGAAGGTGTCACCATTAATGATGGTTGGGGGCCGCGTGAAATCGTCGTTGAAAACGGGAAGATCAAAGGCCTGATTGTCAGCAAGGTCATTCGGGTGTTTGACGAAGATGGAAAATTCTCTCCGCAGCTCGAGGAAGAAACCCGCCTGATTGAAGGCGATGCGGTATTCATGGCCGTTGGTCAGGGATCGGACCTGGCATTCCTTGAAAAATCCGGCGTCGAGCTTACTCCGCAGGGATGGGTGAAAGTAGCGAATGAAGAAACGCTGCAGACTAGCAAACCCAATGTATTTGTGGGCGGCGATATTGCCCACGGTCCGAAACTCTTTATTGATGCGGTTGCCTCTGGCAGCAAAGCGGCACAGGGCATTCATGCTTTCATTACGGGCGATGCGCCGAAGAGTCTGAAGCGTAAACTCACCTTCACCGATCTTCCGGACTATGAAAGAAAGTCGGTTTATGTGGATGATGAGCGCGATGAACGCGAAGAGCTTCCGGTTAAACCCGCTGAAGATCCCGAGTTCAACACCACCGTCGAATATCCCGATCTCGATGCCAAGGAGCAGGCCGGCCGCTGTCTCGAATGTCATATTCACCCAACGTTTGAAGGAGATATCTGCATTCTCTGCGGCGGTTGTGTGGATGTCTGCCCGTCCTATTGTCTGTCGATGAAGACGGTCGACCGCGTAGACGGCGGAGATGATCTGGTTGTATTGGCCGAAAAGGAATTCGGCAGCATGGAAGTGGCGGAAGCGGAAGGATCGGTCATGCTGTTCGATCCGCTGAAATGCATCCGCTGCGGAATGTGTGCCCAGAAGTGTCCGACGGGGGCTTGCAAAATGTCGGTGAACGAATTTGAGGACTGTTTTGCCTAGGACGGAACTATGCTGATACTGACGATTATTCTACTCATCACGACCACGATATTGGGCGGAATCTTTTTCGTACTGTTTCGCTGGGCGGTGAAGGACGGTCAGTTTGATGATCCGGAAGAAGCAAAATATGTAATTTTCCGAGAAGAGGAACGGCACGCGGGAAGTGCTATTGACGGAGGAAGAAAATAATGGCGAAAGAGAAAAAAGAAGGTAAGAGCCGGCGCGAGCTGATCACAATAGGATCGGCCTTCGGCTTAATGGGGCTTGCTGCTGCCGGTACAGGCGGAGCGATTTTTAAATATATGTTCCCGGTGGTTTCCTACGGAACGCCGCAGAAATTTCTCATTCCGGTCGATGATCTTCCGGACGTAGGCGATGAGCTTGTTTTTGATGATATGAAAGTGGTGGTCCGTCGCCATAGTGAAGAAAAAGTTGCGGCCATTTCGCTGGTCTGCACGCATCTGGGCTGCACGGTCAACGTGGTTGAAACCGGGTTCCAGTGTCCTTGCCACGGTTCGCAGTATGATTCCGACGGACTGGTGGTCGGCGGACCTGCTCCGAAAACCTTGCCTTGGCTGGAAGTGAAAGTTGTACCGGGTGGACAGATCGAAATTGATACGGGCACATCGCTGCCGGAGAATACCTTTTTCGAAGTCGCTTAATTGGGGAAAGTGAATGAATGAACTGATTCAACAGGCGAAAGAATTCGGGAACAAGTTATACTACTCGTTCTTCCGCCATCGTTTCGATAACACGGGTTTGACCAAATCCAAGATTATGTTCAGCAACGTGTTGCTGCATATTCAGCCGGTCAAAATTCATAAACGTTCGGTTAAATTTAAAACCACGATGGGGCTCGGGCTGATTACCTTCTACCTGTTCCTCATCCTGTCGGTGACCGGCATTCTGCTGATGTTCCATTATGTGCCGTCGACCGCCATTGGTCCCGACGGGCTTCCGGATGCATACAGCCGCATGCTGAACCTACGTTCCAATGTCTTCTGGGGCGGTTTCCTCCGCAATATGCACCGTTGGGCGGCACACGGCATGGTGGCCTTTGTTGCGTTGCACATGCTTCGTGTATATCTCGCCGGCGCGCACCGCGGCGGACGGGAGTTCAACTGGGTCATCGGCTGTATTCTCGGCCTGCTGACCGTATTCCTTTCCTACACCGGCTACCTGCTCCCATGGGACCAGCTGGCCTTCTGGGGGGTAAAAGTCGGAACAGAGATCGCCAAGATTGCTCCCGGCGGCGCACTGATTCGCGGCATTCTGCTCGGCGATACCGACGTGGGATCAGAAGCACTCATTCGTTTCTACGTGCTCCACGTTGCGGTACTTCCCGCGGTGATGGGCTTCCTGATTGCGGTTCACTTCTTCCGCATCCGGAAAGACGGCGGCCTGGCGCGCCCGGCCAACACGCAGAACGAAAAACAGATTCCTGATGAAGAGTTCGGCGAAGTCAAAAATAACTCCGTATTCAAATCGGCTCGCAGCTATAAGCTGGTTGAAATTGTTAAAGGAAACGAGCCGAAGGTGAACGAAGAGACCGACCAGATGATGTTTGCCTGGCCGAAGCTCATCACCCGCGAGCTCATCGTACTCATGGGAACCATCGCGTTCCTCAGTCTGATCTCCGTTCTGTTCGATGCTCCGCTCGAAGGTCCGGCCGATCCGAACCACCCGACGAATCCATCCAAAGCGCCGTGGTACTTCCTTGGTCTGCAGGAACTGGTTTCTTATCATGGCTTCATCGGCGGCATTGTGATTCCCGGCATCATGGCCGGCGGCGTCATGTTCCTGCCGTACATCGAGATCTTCCTCGAAACGTTCACCAAGACCTATCGTAAAAACATCCCCGGGGTCTGGTTTGCGCGTGAGCGTAACCTGGAGAACTCCCTGTTCATCGGAATGTATCTCTTCATGCTGATTCTGATTATTATCGGGGTATACTTCCGAGGCGAAAACTGGGCCATTGTTTATCCGTGGGTCGAAACCGCTGTAGGGGGAGGGCACTAAAATGATTAAAGACTATCGTACACTCCTCATTCTCGCTTTTGCCGGCTTCGTATTTTTTGCGATGTCGATGAAGAAGGCTCTCGACCAGGATTATGTAAAGCATCAGAAAGCTTACTACAAAGCGCTCGGCGAAGAATTTCCCGGCGCTGAAATCAAACAGGTGAATGTCAAGACGCCGAGCGTTGCCATGATCGACCGCTGTCAGTCCTGTCACGTTGGGGCTTCCAATCCGGAAGCCGCTGGATTTGACCAGCCGCTCACCGCGCATCCGTCCATCGTTCCCGGCGCGGAAACAGACCCGCACGATTTTGCAAAAATCGGATGTGCCGTCTGTCACGATGGTAACGGCCGCGCGTTGGAAGAACACGATGCACACGGTGAGTTCCATGGATGGATCAAGCCGATGCTCGTAGGGCAGAAAGCACAGGCCAGCTGTGTGCGCTGTCATGCCATGGAAAGCGGCCATCTGGCCGGTGCCGAGCTGTATGAGAAAGGGCGCGAGCTCTTCCTTGAAAAGGCCTGCTGGGGCTGCCACACGATTGCAGGAATTTCTTCCTCATCGCAGGCTCCCGAGCTGACCGATGCCGGCGGTAAGTTCAACTATGACTATCTGGTTGAGTCGATCGTTCATCCGAAAGCCAACGACGAAAATTCAAAAATGCCCGAGTTCGACTGGGTGCACGATGAAGAAACCGTTATGGCGCTGGCCACCTATCTAAAGGGTCAGCAGAAAGCCCGCCTTCGCTCAGAAGACAGCGCGCCGATCGGCTACATTAAACCGAAGTCGGATCAGGTTCGCATTGAGAAGCCCAGTGTGGCTGCGGGTCGTGCTCTGTTTGCCGGCGCACCGTTTGAAGGTGCCATTGCCAAGGGCGGCTGCGTGAACTGTCATGCCTTCCGTAACGACGACGGCCAGCTCTCCGGAGGAAACATCGGGCCCGAGCTGACCTGGACCATGCGCAATCGCGGTGAAGAGTATGTGAAAGAGCATATTGTAAACTCACGGGTACACGCTCCTGACTCCATCATGCCGACCTTCAAGGATTATAACGAAGCTGAGCTGGATAGTCTGGTGGCCTTCCTTTCTACCTTCGACTATAAGCTGGACTCCGCTTCCGAAGGGCAGAAATTATACGACGCATACTGTGTCTCCTGCCATGGCGAAGATATGGATGGACAGGGGATCGTTTCGGCCATGCTGGATCCTTACCCGCGTGATTTCAGCAAGCATCAGTTTGTAATCTCCTACGAAGAGCGCTTTAAGGATTCCATTCTGAACGGGGTGGGCGGAACCGCCATGCCGGCCTGGAAGAATGTGCTGGGCGAGAAGGAAGTGGAAACGCTGGTTGAATTCATCAAGCAGAAATCGCTGGAACAGGCTCCGACAAACTTCAAACGCATGGACGTTGAACTTCCAAAGCCTGGAGATGCTGAGCGTTTGGATTATAAAGAAAAAGGTACTGTGATTGAAGCGGGCGATGTGGCCCGTGGAATCAAAGCGTTCCAGGCGAACTGTACTTCGTGTCACGGAAAGCTCGCCAATGGTAAAGGCCCGAGTGCCTATGCGCTGGAGCATCCGCTGCCGCGTAACCTGATCAATAAGGAATTCCTGAACCAGGCATCCGTCAGCGACGAGCGTCTGTATCAGTCGATCCTGCTCGGCGTTGCCGGCACCCCGATGCCGTCGCACGACTTCCTGAAAGATCAAACCATCCTGGACATCATTGCCTTCATCCGGGCAAACACCGAGGAAGCTGAATAATGAAACAAGATACTGCTGCAAAAACGATGATCATTGCATCGTGCGTCTACTTCGGTCTGGCGTTGACGATGGGGATTCTCACCGCACTCAAATTTGTGGTTCCAACGGTTGGAGAAATTGAATATCTCTCCATGCCTCGTGTCCGTATGCTGCACACAAATATCAATCTGTTCGGTTGGTTGCTGCAGGCGAACATGGGTATCCTGTTCTGGATTCTTCCTCGCATTCTCCACACGAAACTGTTCTCCGAAAAACTCGGGGTGGCGATGGGCATTGTTTATAACCTGGCTGTACTCGGCGGTTTTGCGGCGATCATTCTCGGTAATGTGAAGAACGTGGAATACGGCGAAATTCCTCCTCCGTTTGATTACATGATTGCCATCTGCTGGGTCATGTTCGCGGTGAACGTATTCGGTACCGTGGCCATTCGTAAAGTGAAGTACCTTTATGTCTCTGTCTGGTACACACTGGGTGCGGTCATCTGGACGACCTTCGTCTATATTACCGGTAACATGTTCAGCCAGATGCCGATGGTCGCCGGTGTAAACCAGGCTAACCTGGTTTGGTTCTACGTGCATAATGCCGTGGGGCTGATCTTTACGCCGCTGGGTGTGGCCATTGCCTACTACCTGATTCCGAAACAACTCGATACGCCGATCTACTCGCACAAATTGTCGATGGTCGGGTTCTGGGTTATTTCGTTTGTGTATGTGTGGACCGGCGCTCACCACATGATTCACGGCCCGCAACCGCACTGGCTGCAGACTGTATCTATCATTTTCTCGTTCAGCCTGATCATTCCGGTTATGGCGGTAATCACTAACTTCTTCGGAACCTTTGCCACGGCACCGCGCGGCAAGCGTATGCTGGGGCCGATTCCTAAACTGCTCATGATGGGAACGGTGTATTACATCTTTACCTGCCTTCAGGGACCATTCCAGGCGATCCGTTCGGTGAACGAGATCACCAGTAAGACCGACTGGGTCGTTGGCCATGCGCATATGGCGCTGTTCGGCGCATTTTCTTACTATGCCATGGCGGGTATTTATTATGTCGTGCCGAAATTGGCGGGCCGGAGGCTCTACTCCGAAAAAATGGGTAATACACACTTCTGGATGATGACGCTCGCCAGTATCCCGTTCTTCGCGGTGCTGTGGATTGGCGGAGTGATTCAGGGATTTGCCTGGCTGAACCCGGAAAATACCTTTGTAGATACGCTCGCAGCGCTGAAACACGCGCACTGGATGCGCTTCACGACTGGAAGCATTATTTTCATCTCATACTTCCTGTTCCTGTATAACATTCTACAGACACTCTTTGGGAAATATCCGGAAGATGCCGAACCCGAAGCAGAAACCGTAACGGCTCAATAAGGGGAATTGATTCATGAAGATTGATGTCGAAAAAAGTTTACTCTGGACCTCTGTTGCCGCCTTCGGGCTGTTTGCGATCGGGGCCGTGCTCACCACCATCGTTCCGCCGCTGGTGTCGCCGCTGATGTATAAAACGGATCACGACGTGCACGAGTACACCGAACAGGAAAAACGCGGTATTGCCATCTATAAAGCTGAGGGCTGTGTCTACTGCCACACCCAGCAGGTTCGTAATCTGGCTTCCGACCGCCGTCGCTATGGTTGGCGCCTTGTACAGGCTCCCTCATCGGAGTCCTGGGAATATGTGAACGACAAGGAACACTTCCTCGGTACTAAGCGTACCGGGCCGGACCTTGCCCGTGTCGGCGGAAAATATTCCTCGGAATGGCACTGGGCCCATTTCAAAGATCCGCGCAACATGGGTGAAAAATTCCCGGACCGTAAAGGGATCTATGAAAAGGTTTCGATTATGCCTAAGTTTGATTACTTGAGTGATGAAGAGATCAAAGATCTGACCGCCTACATTCAAACGCTCGGGCGCAATAAAAACTGGCGTGTCGACAAAGACGGCAACGAGCTGAACGACTACGAAAAATAGGTTGGAGATTCCCAATGGCTGATAACAAAAAACAATTTGATCTGGAAACTACGACGGAAATCAAACAGGGGCATGCCGACATCGGAAAATTCAACATTGCAGTTGAAATCGTCCTGACTGTGGTCTGCATTGTTTATCTGATTCTTCATTTCCACGCATAGTGGAGGGACGACCTCCGTGTCGTCCGAGACGGGAGAATGCCCGTTTTCACAAAGATATGGCTAAAGATAACTATTCGAAGCGGCGTCGGATCATTCAGACACTCAGTGTTTTGATTCTTCTGAGCATTCCGCTTCGTTTCTTTTGTGTTGATCTGGAGAACGAGTGCATCCGCCTGTTCGGGATAAAGTTCGGACTGGCCACCATGTTCTACCCGCTGTTTACCATCGTGGCACTGGTCTTGTTTGTGGTGGGCATCGGAATGAAAAAGGGGCGGTTGTTCTGCTCGCATCTCTGCCCCATGCACATGTTTCTTGAAAAAGTAAACAGCCCGAAAAACAGAACGTCCGACTCCAGACCTGTAAAAGTCTGGCTATGGTCCCTGCTGTTTTCCTTCCTGCTCGTTCAGGTAATTCTCTCCTTTTTCCAGCCTCTGGATAACCAGATCCGGCTGATCGCATCCGGAAATCTTCCAATCATTGGAATTTCTTCGGCTCTGTTCCTCGGGTTTATGGGGCTGTTTGTTCATTATCAGGAACACTTCTGTAAGAAGGGATGCCCGTACGCACTCATTCAAATGCTGCTGCAGTCGGATCAGACGCGGACCATGCAGTTTGCCAATCCGGAGAAGACCTGCACCAACTGTCGCGGCTGCGACGACATCTGTCCGTTTAATCTGCGCCCGCGTTTTGAGAGCAAAACGCCCGACTGCACCAACTGCAATCTCTGCACCGATGCCTGCACCACCGAGCTTGGGCAGGGCAACACGCTTTTTCATCTCATCGATCCTTCAGAATGATCGGGAACTCATTTTAAGAGTTAATCCATTATTCTGTGAGTTCAATGTGTTCCGTGGTGATAAATCGATTTCATGTAATGACTGAGTATTAGCTCTTTCCGGGAAGGTTCGGCAGTGAATCCGTTGCTGGTTCGATCGTCGGGCGGGGCATGCCGGGGGTGCGGAGCAGGCGGGTGCCGTACAATTCTTTTGTTCCGTTGGCGAAGACTCCGGAGTGCAGATAGATTTCCAGAAGGAGTAACGCGCCGAGTGCGTTCAGCGTATTACCAAGATTGGCCTTCGCCAGATTGGTATCGCGGTGGTGCTTGATATCCTGGTAGGCATTCCACCATTCGAGCCGCCCGCCCGCCGTATGCCAGTCGGCGAAAGGATAGATGGTGCGCTGACTGCGGTTAAGGTAGACGGGGGCCGTGTGGATCTCAGGGAACGTTTTAAGGGTGGAGCGTTTGTAATGCCCCATATTGGAGGCCGGGTTTTTAGGATCGGTGGCCTTGCATATTTTTTTGATGAGCGCCTCGCACTCGGTGCAGATGCAAACAAGCTGCTGTGCGAATTCGATGGAGAAAGCGGAGTCGTTGGCGTCGCAGCACTCGATGTAGCGAAGCGTATCAGCAAAGTCGGCCTCCAGTTTCAGGAAATAGTCCCAATAGGAATGGTCGAGGTATTTGGGTTTGTTCGATGCATTTTTCACTATAGCTCTCCTTCGTGTGCAGTTGCGCCTTGCGCTAATGATTTGGAATTAAGCACGATTGATCCAGCCTCAGCAAGAGGGAACTGTGCCGGCCAACATCCAAACATCCCGTTGGAATAAAATAACGGTGTGTCGACAATGACGACGAACTTGAACCCGCCAGCGAGCTCGGGCAGGGCAAAATATGCTCTGCAGCTCACCGGCCTTGATACGGAAATACTCCCTGCGCCTTGATTGAGCTGCGTGTTTCTGGATAATGGTTTTTTAAAGTTTCGCATGCAGCGGAAATGACCGGGGGTAGGGAATGAAAAGATCGATCGTGTTGGGGATATTGTGTGCCGTGGCGAATGCCTGGGCTGTACCGGAACCCGTTCTGAAAGTGAATGTGGATTTGGTGAAATGGTTCGAAGCGGCCGAATCGACCAATCAAGTAGCCGCGGCATTGGCGCTGATGGGGGCTTCCACGGCGGGCGTCGGTGTGTATGTGGATGACGGGGCCATCATTCCGGTCGCCAGACTGAATACCTCCCTGCCGCAGGCCGCTGCGCTCTTTCTGAGCAATACGAATGCAAGCGGACTGACGGTTGTTTCGCCCGCCGAATTCAAATGGATGCCCGGAAAGAAAGCCGAGGCGGCAACCGATCTGTTTGAGATGGGCGATCCGATGATCCGCATTTCCGGAAACACCATCCTGGCGGGACCGGAATCGAAACTTGATTTTGCCGGCCTGCTCGATGTTGCGGTGGTTGATGCTGATATCGTCAACGCGACGGTTGATTTAAAACCGTTGGTTGATCCTTTTCTGTCCGCGGCAAAGAGGTTTGTCGATGAACAGGCAGAGGGAATGGCAAAGGGGATTATGGGAAGCATGTATTCGACGCTGGAGAAAACGCTGCGCGGTTCCGGCGAGCTGCCTCTGTTGAGCGTGCGGATTGCAGAAGCGCCCTCGAAGGATCGTCAGATGACGCTCGGTCTGCAGTTTTCCGCGCCTGCGGTTGCAGAGGAAAACAAGGTGTTTTTCGACGATGCTTCCAATGCCTGGAAAAACCCGAAGATGTCGAAACAGCAACTGGGCATGTGCCAGCTTGCAGAATCGCCCTTTTTCCAGACACTGGAACTCGACGGGGACCGGGTGTTGTTCACCTATGCCTGGAATCCAACCAACGATGCGGCCATGCTGGAAAGTATCGGACAGCCGATTACCTCGAGCTTGTTCAGCTTTTCAGATGGATCTTCTTTTCCGATCAAGGAAACCGAAACTATTCATGCGCCGGATTTTCAATCTCTTGAAACGTTCGATGCTGCTGCCTTTGAGAAGGATTTCCGTAGTGCCCTGTTTTTTGACCATGCCTGGCAAGCATCGGTCAGTCTGGTACTGGACTGGCTGGATATGCCCTGTCAGGACTTAATCAATATAACGGTTTCGAATATCTGTGTGCTCACCGAGGAGGGGGAGGATATTGCCGTGAAGAATCGCGCGGCTCGTTTTCATATTGATTCAAAGCGGAAAAGCGGGCGGCTGCAGCTCTCGATAGAGAAGGATAAACCGAGCCCCGCAACGGCTTCGTTCGAGGTCTTCTTTGAGGTGCCGGGTAAGATTGGAAACTATGAACTCTCTGCGGCAAACCCGTTGGTTGAGCTGAATGGCGGAGGGCTTTGTTTAGTCAATCTCAGCAATTCCGTGGCGCATGTCCGGTCAAAGAATATGTCGCTGTCCGATGCGAAGATGTACGGCATCGATGCCGATGGGAACTATCTGGCCCGCAGTGGTGCTTCCTGGTCGAAATCGTCTTCCAGAGTTGAATATAAAGGTCGGCCCAAAAAAGTGGTGGTGGCCTTCCCGGAAGATCCGGAGTCGTTTTCGATCCGCTTTTCAGATTTTCCCGTCTCTAAAGAAAGCAAGCTGAAGATTCCGCAGGATGCAACCAACAATGTGCCGACCCGCTTCTCATTTGAACCGGTCGACACGTTCAGGAGTCCTGATCTCGAGGCTGTCGCTGCGGGGACCATGAGCTATGTCACCAATGGCGGTTGGAGAAAGAACGAATGCTGCCTGCTGTTCCCGATGCCTGAAGAGGTCAAAGTGCAGAACCTTGCGTTGAAATCCTGGCTGGCGGGAAGCGATAAGTTGGCCTTCCAGGGGCAGGGAAGCGGCTGGTCAGGGGCCGGCGGGAATTTTAAATGGGAACTGAAGGATACCAATTCGTTGAATGCCGCTTCCGCAATTTTCGGCGAAGTGGAGCTGAAAATGCGGGCGGGTGTGGATGCCTATGAGATCGATCTGCTTACCAATGCGGTGCCGTTCACGCAGAACGATCTGCCCACCATCCGGAGCGAGCATAATGTGGTCTGGATCAGGAAGGCCGGTAATGACGCAGAGGTGCTGTCGCTGCTTGCGTACGATCCGGATGATCGGCAGTTGAAAGACGGGGGGCGCAAGCTGTTCCGCAATAGTGAGCAGGGCTTTTGCTTCTGGGGCATGCCGGCCAGCGCCCGGGTGGTCTATGCCGCATCGACCGAGACCGTGACGGTTCCTTTTGAAATCGAGTTGAAGGCCGGCGGGCTGGCCGATGTTTCCAAGGCTCGGAAAAACGCGGAAGCATTCGATCAGCTGGTTGATGAATTTAAGGAGATTGGAGAGAAGTCCAGAAGCTTTAGAAACCTGTTGGCCGCGAATTACTATCAAGTGAACTATCGGGGCGAACCCGAGGCCAGGGTCTCTTTGGAGGTTGCGAATGCTGATCCGGTCTGTGCTGAGTTGTTCGGCTATGAGCTGAAGCCCTATAAGGGATATTACATGAAGTATGTTCCGAGCGATCGCGATGTCGGTAAAGAGCATAAAACCCGATCCTGTAAATGGAGCGGTGGTGAGTTTGAGGCTCCGTCCTACCACGGGCTGCTGCTTGCCGTGTCCGCAGAGAAAAAACAGCCGTCGGTTCTGTTTCGCTGGAACGAGGTATATGTGAACTATGCCGACTGCTCCGGCATCGAGCAGATTTCGACCGATCAAAGTCAGTTGGAAAAGGCCGGCTGGATCAAAATCCGTTGAGATCGCAGTGCAGTAATAGAAACGGGTTATCTGCGTTCGCTGCAACATTGCGAAAACATTTCGGCATGGTTAAAAACAAAGACACGAAGGGCACCAAGCAAGCTGTTCTCAAGAAGTCTTTGAGTCCTTAGACAATGGCTTTTCAATTGCGTGGCCATCCATTACCCGCTGGCAGGGAAATCAATTCTATTCAGTTTAATTTCGCATTATTTCAGGGCCTGGTTTCCAGGGGCTGGAAACGTGCGGTGGCGGGGAGGTTGACGGGGGTGTTAGGATAAACCCGAATTCCGGAGGATATGGTTCGTGAAAAAAATGCTCATAGCTTTGCTGGCGATCTGCAGTTGGTCTGCATGGGCGGAAAATCTGACGGCCAAAGACGGCACCCTGTATCGGAATGTCACCATTGTTTCGGCCAATCCCGAGCGAATGCTGATTGTGCATGACGGCGGCGGTTGTCAGGTGGAATTTAAAGACCTGGCAGTAGCGCTTACCGTTGAACAGCGGCAAACGGTTGAGGAACAACTTCGTTATTATGTCGAACGTACGGAACGGTTGGAGAAGGCCCGCGCCGAACGCGTGGCTTTTGAAACAGCTCAGCGGAGCCAGGGGAAGGTCGAGTTCGAAGGTGGCTGGGTGACTCCGTTGGAGCGCGAGGAAATCCTGCTCAACCGGGAGGAACGTAAGCTCGAACTGGAGCGTAAACGGATGCAGTTGGCGAAAGATAAGGCGGCGCTGGAAAAAGAGCAGCTGCAGACCGAGCAGGCGCGCTATCTCCTGGAAGGCGAGACGAGAGGATCAACATCATCGTTCAGCTATGGCTATTACCGGCCGTACCGGAAGAATTGCATTCCCTCGCTCCCGTGCCGCCATAACTACCACTGTGCCCGGCATAGCGGTTACCGTTCGGCCGGAACGTCCATTATTTATGGCGGACAGAGCAATCCCTACATCACGTTTGAAAACGCTGCTTCGTATAACCGCGGCCCGTTTAATCGCTGATCCCGAAGAGGCCCGTCGCTCCAGCTTTTCCAATCATTGGAAATGCAGACAAGGCCGGCAGGATAGGTTTTAAACACTCGCTGTGCTAAAGCACACGAAGAACACAAAGGCCCACCAGCCGGGATATCAACTCGGCTCACGTGGCGGGCGGTGTGCGGAGCACTAATGCCGCTGACTTAAGGGCTATTTTCATGCGCTGAAGGCGCTACACATTTCAGCATAGGGCAACGCCCTATGTATTCCATCGACGCCCAATTCATCTGTCCTGAAGGGACAGCACAAAACACCGATTGTGTTGTCCCTTCAGGACAATTTTATTTTGATCGCCTCCAAAACCTTGGACTACGTCCAAGGCTGAATTGTATAGCGCCTTCAGCGCATTCCCTGCATAAGTCGGCGGCATTAGCGTGGAGAACCATTCTACTTGCGATGTAGGGGACGACCCATGTGTCGACCCGACCGTCGATCGGCCTTCACATCAACGGGCTTTTTTTTAGACAGGACAATGATTGGCAGGACTACTTCCCCCGGCTGTAGAGAACTGACATAAAAATTGGGGACAGAAATATAACGCCTGCCCGTCCGTACCGATTTTTCTGTCCTTAATCGTTCTGTCAAATCCGCTGCACCGAATCATTTTATGGAGGGGCGCCGGCCTCGGCGACTCCCCACCCGAACGGCCATTCCTCCGAAAGAGATCGAGGCCGATGTCCCTCCACATGACGACAGCCTCGCCATCCTCCGTCCCAATTTTTCCAATCATTGGAAATAATCCTGTCATTCCATCATCCTGTCCAGCCACCCCGCCCGAACCGTTTTCCAGACATTAGAAAATACCTACAAAGAATGAAGGTATTAGTGAATGCGAATGCTGATTTTTCAGCTTGTTGAGATATGCACTTCTTCGTGCCATGAAGACGAAGCGTTGCCTAAGCCCAAGAGAGTGACGCGGATCATTAAAAGCATGCAGTTCCCGCTCGCGTGTTTCGTTCTTTTTCCAATGCTTGGAATTGTAATGGTGGGAATAGGTGATAGTATAATGCGCAATTATGAAAGAACTCATTACTGCTATCATTGCCGGATCAGCCCTTGGCTGGGTTGCCATTCCTCATTGTTATGCCATGTGCGGACCGCTTCATGTTTCCGTTTGTGCGTTGCATCGCGAAAAAAGCTTCAAGGCGCTTTCGCTCTTTAATCTCGGGCGAATTCTCGGTTATACGCTGGCCGGTTTCCTGTTCGGAGCTTTTGGCGAGTTTATCAATATCGGCCCGGCGCACTATTGCTGTCAGGAAGGGGCACATCCGTTGCGCGGTGCGCTGCTCTCGCTCCTGTTTCCCGGTGTAATGATGTTTTTTATTGCCATTTATGCCTTCCGGAAGAAGGGCCTGTCGGCGCCGAAGAGTAGCTGGATGTCGCGCTTTTTCAGCGGTGGTCTGGGCAAGCTGACCGTGGGCGGGGTCTGCACTTCGCTGATTCCCTGCGGCATGCTTTATGCCGCATTTGCTATGGCGGTCGGGCAGGGCAGCTGGTGGAAGGGCGGGGGCTTTATGTTTGCCTTTGTGATCACCCAGACCTTCTTCATGCAGCTGGGCATTTCGCTCGGCCGGCTGGTGGATAAGAAATGGGGCGCCCGTTTTGAGAAGGCCTTCCCGTGGATCTGCCTGATTATCGGCGTGGTCTATTGTGTCATGTTTGCGTTAAAGTTAATTCCTGAGGCGGGGGGGCAATAAATACGAAGACACAAAGGTCTCGAAGAATTATCCTGATGGGCTTAGTGGTGCTTCGTGATCTTTGAGCCTTTTGTGGTGAAGAAAACTCATGTCTGAAAAATGCATAGTCTGTAACCGATCTGTTCCCGGAGGCGAGGGCGACTTCTGCTGTCCGGGTTGCGCAGCCGTACATGTGATCATCGGAAAGATGGGGCTGGAAGGCTCTGAGCGCGACGAACGCATTGCCCAGCTTCTGGAAGGGGTTTTCCCTGGAGGCGATGAGGTTGCCGAGCAGGAGGACGAAATTGAAAACGGGGAGGAACTCTGTTTTCTGGTGGGCGGCATGGTGTGCCCGGCCTGTTCGTGGCTCGTACACAGCAGTCTTGGAAAACTACAGGGCGTTGGAAACGTTAACCTCAACTTTATCGCCGAAACCTGCACGCTGACCTATGACCCGATGAAAATCGGGAAAGACAGCATCCATTCCAATGTGGAAAAGCTGGGATACAAATATTACGAGGGCGCTGATGCCAAGCGCGATGGATTCGATTATTTCCGCTTTGGGGCCGGCTGGTTCTTTGCGCTGAATAATATGATGATCTCGTTCGTGGTCTATTCGGCCGAGAGCTGGGATGTGCCGTTTGCGATGCAGCTGGTCTGTTCCATTCTGCTGGCCCTGTTCGGTACACTGGTGCCTCTCTATGCCGCCCGGACCACCATGATTGTCGGCTTCCGGCAGATTATGATGCGCCAGTTCCGGATGGAGAGCCTGGTAGTGCTGTCCACCACAGCGGCCTGGATCTACTCGGTCTATTCCATGGTGGTCGGCGACTTTGCTCATCTCTATTTTGATGTGGTAACCCTTCTGCTGATGCTCATTGAAACGGGGAATCTCATCTCCAGTTCATTCTATAAAAAGCTGAGCCGTCGCGTCAGCTCGCTCTCCTGGCAGCTGCCGAAAAAGGCGAGGGTGGAGAGTGCGGATGTGGACGAGGATTATGCATCGGTTGAAGAGCTGCAGCCGGGGCAGGATTTTCTGGTGAAGCGGGGCGAATTTGTTCCGACCGACGGAATCCTGATGGGAACCGCGGAGTTTGATTTCAGTCTGATTACCGGGGAGTCGCACGGCGTGTCGCTGGAGCAGGGGCACTATGTCGGGGCCGGAGCTAAGCTGCTCTCTGAAGATGCAAAACTATCCGTGCCGGCCGCCGGGCAGAGCAATCTGATTAAGAAGATTGTGGAAAGTACGATCGAGGCGTTTAACACCCGCAAAGAGCAGCTCTCATTCGGGGATAAGATCAGCCAGTATTTTGTTCCGGTTGTGGTGGTGGTGGCCTTTCTGGTGCTGGTCGGAAACCTGCTGTTCGGAAGTCGGGTTGATGCCATTATCCGTATGCTCAGCGTGTTGATTGTGGCCTGTCCCTGTGCTTTCGGGATTGCCGAACCGCTGGTGCTCACGGCGGCCATTGAACGGGTGCGCGGCCTCGGAATTCAGATTTTTAATGGAGCGGTGCTCGCGTTGAAGCCGGCGGTGGCTGTGTTTGATAAAACCGGTACGCTGACGCGCGGAGCACCGGAAGTGCATCAGGTGGTCTGGATCGGTCCGAAGAAGCCGGAGCATCTGGATCTGCTGGCCTCGCTGGAAAACGGGATTGAGCATCCGATTGCCCGGGCGTTGGTCACGATTGGAACGCCGAAACCGGTTGAGCAGCGCACCATTGCCCGCACGGTGGTTTCTGCAAAAGTGGATGGCAAGCACTGGCTGGCCGGCAGTGCCGACCTTTTTCCAAAGGTTGGAATTCCGCCGGACCTGAAAGATTCAACCATTGTCATGTTCGGCGATGCGGAGCACTGCAGTTGTATTGTCGGGCTGAAGGATCAGGTACGGGACGAATCAAAACAGCTGATTGCCGACCTGAAAGCCAGCGGTGTGGTTCCGAGTATCTTTTCCGGCGACCGCAAAGCGGTGGTGGAGCAGGTGGCGCAGGAGCTGGGCATTACCGATTATCACGGCGAAATGGGCAGCAATGCCAAGCAACGCGAAATTGCGGCGCTGCAGGAGCAGGGCAAGACGGTTATGATGGTTGGGGACGGCATTAACGATGCACAGGCGTTGGCAGCGGCCGACTTTGGCCTGGCGGTGTTCTCGGGTCAGATTCCTGCGAAGATGAGTGCCGATGCGGTCTTCATGGTTCCGGAGATTGGAAAACTGCGGGACCTTCCGTTTATGCAGCGTAAGGTGCGGCACAAGATCCGGCTGAACTATGGCTGGGCCTTTCTCTACAATGCCATCGGCATGTTTCTGGCCGGAGTGGGTTGGTTATCGCCGAAGTATTGCGCCGTCGGGATGGTTTTCTCCAACCTTGTGGTCATCTTCAATTCCATGTACGGAATGAGCCTGCCAGCTGCCTCACAGCAAAAATCATAGATTACTTTTTCAGCTGTTTCTTAATTCCCTGAACGACTTCGCACACCGGGCCATACCCAGCGGTGAAACGCTGAGGCCTTGTCCGAATAAGCGCCCGCGAATAGAGGGGCGCGGGTCTGACAACGATATCGCTATATGTATTTCCAACGGGGAACATTATAATAAATCGGGGTCGTGCAGTTCGAACGGTGATAGCAGTTTGCGTGCAATAAATTTAGAGTGGAGGGCGTTAACGGTGCATGGGCGATAAAGGAACCGGAGGCCCGGCGCATGAAAGTTTTACTGATTGAAGACGAGATTCGAATATCGAGACAGGTGGAGAGGGGGCTGACGGAGAAGGGCTTGCAAGTCGACGTTTCCGGGAATGGTGATGATGGTTTCATGCAGGCTGCATCAGGTGAGTTTGATATTATATTGCTCGACATTATGCTGCCCGGACGTGATGGACTCTCGGTCCTGAGTGAGTTGCGAGCGACGGGAGATGATGTTCCTGTGATCCTGCTTACGGCACTTTCGGATAACAACGAACGGGTGGAGGGACTCAATCTTGGCGCCGATGATTATGTGACAAAACCTTTTTTCATGGACGAACTGGTGGCGCGTATTTATGCCGTTAGCCGACGCAATAGTATCTTGCGAGCAGGGCCGCTTATGCTCAACCTAATTACGCGTGAAGCTCGTTTCGGCG
The DNA here is from genome assembly GCA_029432775.1 of Pontiellaceae bacterium B12227. Taxonomy (GTDB): domain Bacteria; phylum Verrucomicrobiota; class Kiritimatiellia; order Kiritimatiellales; family Pontiellaceae; genus Pontiella. The sequence continues at coordinate 83,912 of JAROAZ010000009.1, forward strand.
ATGAGGATATTTTTTTTGCACCACGTGAATTCAGCCTGCTCGAATGTATGATGCGCTCGCCGGGAAAGATTTTTACCCGGGCGCAATTATTGAAATATGTGTGGGGCTACGGCTTCGACCCGCAAACGAGCCTCGTGAAGGTTTGTGTGCGTCGTGTTCGTGAGAAGATTGATCGGGAAGATTACCGTGCAATTGAAACCGTGCGCAATGCGGGCTACCGCTTCATCGGGGCGGAAATGTAATGTTTCGTTCATTCAGACTGAAGATCGCATTATCGAGCATGTTGTTTACCGTGTTGCTGTTGGTGAGTTTCAGCATTTTTCTACTGCGCATGGTCTACCGCGTCGGGCTGGAGCGAACCGATAATGAGCTGAATTCCGTTGCCCGAAGGGAGATCGGCCGCACGAGAAACAGACTGCATATGGAGCAGTTGAGCAGTAAGTTCGATGAAATCAATATCGAGTCTCCTGAAAAAGGATTTGTTTGCCGGGTAATGGATATTGAAGGAGAAATCGTATCGATGTCGGGAAACTGGCCGACCGGGTACGACGGTTCCGGAATTCTGAATGAGTCGCTGGTTACATTGGTCGAGCGGGTGCCGCCTTCCGGCGGTCAGCCGGGTTCGCCCCCCGGATCTGAGCGAGGGTTCCGGCATCCACCGCCGGTCTCGGAGTCGGTCTTTGAAACGCTGGGGAATGTTCGGATGGTGGCCGTCTGTAATCCTGAAATCCGGATGTTGCTTGGGATCAGTCTGGGGCCTTTGAACGATGAAGTTTCCAGGCTGAAGAGGAATCTGCTACTATCAACTCCGTTGGTTTTATTGCTTATGGCCGGGGGCGGGTGGATGCTTGCGGGGCTGGCGCTGCGGCCCGTGAAGGCTATTGCCAAAACCGCGCGTAAGGTGACGACCAGAAGCCTTGAGGAGCGGATATCCTGTGCGCGGGCGGATCACGAATTTCGAGACCTGATCAAAACAATCAACGATATGCTCGCCAGATTGGAGCGCGGCTTCGGGCAGGCCTCGCGTTTTAGTGCGGATGCTGCTCACGAACTGAAAACACCGCTGGCGATTCTGCAGGTTGAATTGGATCGGGGGCTGCAGCAGTCTTCGGATAGTTCGGAGGATCAGCGCATCTATACCGAGGCGCTCGAAGAACTGCAGCGGCTCGATGGCATCGTACACAATCTGCTCCTGTTTTCTCTAGCCGATGCGGGACGAATGCCGCTGAACCTTGAGCCGATCGATTGGAGCTGTCAAGTTGCCATGGTAGCTGAAGACATTGGTGCTCTCGATCCGGCCCAGCGGGTCGAGGTGGAGATTCAGCCGGACATCCGCATTCTGGGGGATCACGGAATGCTTGCGCACGCACTCCAGAACCTGGTGGGGAATGCTGTTAAATACAGCGAGGGTGAGCCCCCCATAAAGATAGCGCTGAGCGAGGAGGGGGCGCGTGTGATTTTATCGGTTTCAAATCGTGGTGTGCCTATTCCCGAGAAGGACCGGCATAAAGTATTTGAACGGTTCTATCGGGTAGACCGGACCGGCGGTCGGAATATTGCCGGAACAGGACTGGGACTGAGTCTTGCCCGGGAAATCGCCATCGCCCATGCTGGAACTTTGGAGCTGGTGGTCTCTGACGAAAAAGAAACCCTCTTCCGACTATCCCTTCCGTCCAGGTTACCACACCGTAACCGTTATTGATCCAATATCTATCTGTTTTCCCTGTTGTATGTAACTCACGGAGTGCCTTTTCAGGCCTCTGATCATACATCAACGATAAGGAAGCAGGATGAAGAAACTAGTATATTCAGTCATGGTGTTTATTGCATCGAGGGGAATGGCACAGCAAATAACCCCGCAGACATCGGGCTTTGCGACGGGGAAGTTCAGGACAACATCCTATTACCGCATGAATCGTGACACGACCCAGACCTATAGCCAGGACATTGACTCCAATATCTATGGTGATCTCTGGTTGAGGGACGGTACCTGGGATGAGAATGCGACGATTGCCGACGGGGATGGGGCATTTCAGCGCGGAGAGTTAGATACGTCTATCAGTCTGTGGATTAATAATATACTTTCCGGCCGCCTATACGAAGTTTCGCCGCAGGATGCCTACACGAGTGGGCTGCCCACCTATATTTATGGCTATGATGATCCGGAGGTCAGTTGTGTTAACGGATATTCCGTCGATCGTTCTTCAAGCGGACAGCGCTCGGCCGACAATGCTGTTACCTTAATGCACTCTGATACCGATTATGCACGGTATGTGGGGTCATGGACATTTGATGAAGGGAACTATTTCGGCGGTGCGGGCTATAGTGGAATTGCTGCCCGTCAGGCTACGGCCTTCTCTTCTTACGGGGCTTCATTTGTTGCAGGTGAACAGACGGAAGTTGCTTCCGCTGCAAGTGGGGCCTATCTGGCAGAGCTCGCCGGCGATGTTTATATTGATAATGAAACGGACAAAGAGACTGACCGCTTTCAGGCGGGTACCTTTACATCTGTGGGAACCTTGACCGGCGGGGGCGACTATTACGAAACGGCTTTATATGAAGGGGGTGATGGTCTGTTCGTTGGTGATGATGATACGGATGACGGTATTACTCAAACGATGGGGATTACCATTCTGGGAGGAGATTTTACCGGAAGCCTTTCAGGCGATGATTTGGTTCGGTCCATTGATTATACTGATTTCGATACCTACGGAGCAACTGCTTCTGCCCGTGGAGGAAGGGGTGCTTATCTCGGCGATGCTGCGGAAGGGGTGCTGATTGCCGGGGGGAATTATATCGGAGGGCCCGGTGGTCAGGTTGTCGTTGGCGGGCAGTATAGCGAAGCATACTCTATGGGCGGTGAGGGTGCTGTGGTTGCAGTCAGCGGTTCAACGGTCATCAGCAATGCCTATTTCGAGGCCGGTAGAAGTTATTCTGCCACTACGGTTGAGGTGGGGCTTTGGGATGTGGAAACTCTCGAGGAACTGGAAGCGCTCGCAAGCTATAGTTCGGCGAATGCATCCGGGGCTTCAGGACTTTATCTCTATGAAAATGGAAGCACGACGATTTCCAATATCACGACCATCGGGTCTGCCGGATCGGTTGCTTCGGCACAGGGAAGCAACAGTACGGCAACGGCTAACGGAGGAAGTGGATTGCTGGTTTACAACACCGATGTTGTCATACACGGCGGTACGTTTGCGGGAGCCGAGGGAGGTGCTGCCAATGCGGATGATACGGATTCGGTCGCTTCGGCATATGGGGGGGCTGGTGTTTGGCAAATCGGGTCCTCGCTGACCATCAACGGCGGAACATTCAGTGGTGGAGAGGGCGGTACGGCCAATGGTGACAATCAACAAGGGGGCTTCGGGGTCGTGGCACAGGATGCCGATTTGACCATAACCGAAGAGAGCGGTGATACCCTTATTGTCGGGGATCTGCTCCTGAATAACTCTACGACTACCTCGAAAAGTGTTCAGATCCTCGGTGGAGAGATTGAGGGGGATATCTATTCTGTCGGCAGCGGTACGGTCAATATGAATGTTTCCGAGGAGGCATCTTATACCGGTGCGTTTATTCAGAAGGACGGTACTGTGAATGTTACCCTGACGGACTCTTCGGAAAGTGAATTCTTCTCTGATGTATCGGTAACCGATGGAATTCTTAGCTTTACAGGACTGCAGATGATCACGGCAGAGAGCGCTCAGTTTTCTCTGGGCGGCACCAACAGTATGCTTGCTTTTGAAGCAGGAGCTGAATTAAGTGAAGGTTCCTCCATCAGCGTAGGTTACAATGCACTGCAGTCAACCGGAGATCTCATCCTTGGTGATGATGCATCTGTTGAAATCGCCTACCACCCGTTGGAAGGACTTCGTGGAAATGTCACCATCATCGGCGCGCTCGTTGCCACAAATATCAACAGTAAGATTAAAGCCACCGGAACATCCGATACTCCGGATGGAACATTGGTCATTGTTGCTGCAACAGCCCCAACGGAACTGGGGGAAAATGATATACACGATATTATTGATGTTGACCTGGGCTGGTTGACCCGCATGGATACAAATCAAACTGATACCGGAGCGGGGGTTGTTATCGGTTATGAATATAACTCATTAACCAACTCATCACTGAACGACCTCGGCCCGGCGATGCTGGTCTATGCGGACAGTCTGGTTCTGGGGCTGACCAACGATCAGTTTTGCTCTCTGAATGCCAGTGGAGAAGAGGATGGCGATAAGCTGTTCCGCTTCAGTCTTTCTCAACTCCCGGATGTTTCCGAAAGTTCCTTCCAGCTCAGCAAACGGCTGAATGAACAGATTGCTGCTCGGGGAACTGAATTCCGCTCCTTGAACGGATTTGCTTCCTCAGAACCTAAATTCACCAGGAATCAATCGGCCGGTGTTGCCGGACCGGTGAACGAACTGGATTCCGAACAGACCATGCAGGGTTGGGTCCGGGCCTATGGCGGTAAAGGCAGTAAAGATGCCACGGATAAATTTGCGGATTATGATTCGTCTTCATGGGGCTCTGTAATTGGCGTAGACAAAAGTTTCGGCAATCTGCTGATCGGCCTTGCCGGCGGTTATGCCCGCACCGACCTTGATGCCGGCGTAGCCTATCAGGCGGATGTTGATACCTATTATGGATCCCTCTATTCCACCGTTGGGGGCGATTCCTTTTTCTTTGATCTGGCGTTCACTTACGGCTGGGCCAGTACAGATGAGGAAAATGAGGTCTCCGCGGCCAGTTTTGATTCCGCGCTCTTCAGTGCTTACGCTGGTGCCGGCTATGTCTTCGACCTGGGAGACGCGGTTGCGCTCACGCCGGAAGTGTCCTTGCTGGCATCCTATTATGATCAGGAGCAATACAACCGTGAAGGTATTCTGGGAACGGGAACGGTTAAAGAATACGACTCGACTTCTTGCCAGGGGGCCATTGGGGCAACGCTTGCAACGCAACATCAGCTCGAGTGGTTGAACCGCGGGATTGCTTACACTCCGCAGGTGCGCGCTCACTACATTCATGAGTTCAATGCGGATCCGGAAAATTTCACCTATGTTATCGGAGGAACCACTTCTTCATTCGCCGTCCATCCGCGTGATGAACATCTCTTACGCCTCGGATTCGGTTTTGATTTGTGGAGCTGGAAATATCAGAGTACGAAGTTCGAGGTCGACTACGATACGCTGATATCCGATACCTACTTCGAACAAATCGTCAGCGGAAAAATTACCTGGGATTTCTAATTTCCAACCCTCGGAAAAGATAAAGGCGATCCGAACGGATCGCCTTTTGATCAGAAGTGGGGCCGGTTGGTTTTTAATTCGAAATACGGGATGAGCCTGCCGGCTTCCAAACCCGAAAAATAGTTATTCTTCGTCGTCTTCCTGATCGCTCAGGAATCCTTCCCAGTTCACTTTTCTATCGAGCGAAGAGGGAGATGTAATTTCCCTCCAGACCATCTCGCCGGCAGGATCTTTCACGCCAATGCGGAACCAGACGCCGTGAACCCGTCCTTTCCGGCGGCGACCATGGTCGTCCCAGTCGCCAAAGCCTTCAATGGTTTCCTCTTCTTCCTCATCTTCCTCATCGCCTTCCTCATCTTCCTCATCGCTTTCTGATGTGGAGATCAGCGCATTTCGTTCCACCTGGTGGTCAACCGTAATGGCAGATTCGGAATTCATGAAGACCTCTTCGCGAGGCATGATGATTGGAATGGTTTCGGAAAGGAAGCGGACTTTATTCGTCACGACGGTATCGTAGTATTCGCTCTCTGAGCTGACAAACAGGCTGTCGGTCAGCAGGTAAAGCTCCTGTTCGTAATAGACCTTACTTTCCACCACAATGTTTTCGATCGGGAAGAAGTTCTGGTTACGCAACTTGATTTCATATCCCTCGGCCTGAAGGTAAACCGCATTGTATTCTTCGTAGTCATCAACAAGGATCACGTGGTGATTCGGGTTTTTCTTGCCGGGAATCTGGATGGCATCCATATAAACGGGCGTCACATTCTGCTCATGCTTCATGCTGGCCCATTCACTTTTTTTGACTTCCATTTTGAAGCGCATGGTGGACCTGAAGCCTTCAACCTGATTCCAGTGCAGGATATAGGCCTGATCTTCGGCGCTGAAGGTTGCGAGCGGGACTTTTCCACTTTTATCCAGCGTCACTTCCTTGGCTTCAAAATCGTATTTCACGATGGTATCCGTCAGGGTCTTGCCTTCAAGATTTTTGAATGTTCGTGCTTCTTCCTGGGCGGTCGCCGAGGAGACTGCGGCGGCGAGGATCAATATAGAAAGTAAACGGTACATTAGAGCTCCTCCCCGTCTTCCATCGCCATGGCTTCAATCACATCGTCCAGCGTTTGGTCGAGCATATTGTCAATACGCGGCATGCCTTTCAGATAGCGGAATCGGGCACCGACCATTTTGGCCAGATTTTTGAATTTTGCATCCGAGGTCATCATGGAGGCCCCGACGGCCGTGTTGGGAGAGGCTCCGGAGCCTTGCAGCAGCACGAAGTTCAGTCTCGGGAAGCCAAGCTGACGGTAGTTGTTCATTACAATCACAAAGAAGGATTCGAGTACTTCGTCCAGCGTGTAGCGGGTTTCGGAAGGCATTATGCCCACAGCCTGCTGGTCTTCCGCCATGGGCGGAATCGGGAGATCCACGTTGTTGTCGTAAAGAATTTCATCCCAGTCGCGCACGACCTTCGGTTGCATTTCGGCCTCGTACCGGGCCTGGTTTTCGAGTTCCAGCATTTTGATGGCGGCGGTGCGCAGTTCGTCGAATTCGGCCAGATAGCCATCCCACTCGTCTTTAAAGTCCTCATCTTCGAGGAAATAGTTGATGCGCTGTTTCTGATATTCTTTAAACCGATCCTTTTTCAGGAAGTAGGAAATGCCGTAGTTCATTGAGGTCACGTTGCCCCAATCGGCGCTGAGCACAAATATGATTTCCGGTTTCTGTTCGATCGCGGCCTGGAAGCCCTTCAGCCAGCCGGTAATGTCGTTGTTGGCCATGGGAATATCATAGCTGCGTTTCGGTGTATAGTTGGCAACTCCCTCCGGCAGGCCGACCAGGTTGAGGTTGGTGTTAATGCCGCCGACCCATTCGATTACATTGGTTTTTGCCGTGGGGGTCGCGGGGATCATGTTCGGGTTGAACAGGGCCACTTGCTGGTCGTCAAACAGGACGACGTTGAAGAGGGTGGCCGAGCGCATGTTGCCGATGACTTCTCTCAGGTCTTCATGAACCATGGTGTAGGACTCAATGCCGCCGCGGTCGTCGTAGAGCATCGATTTCGATGCATCAACCACCACGACCACTTTTTCAGCTTTCCCGCGTGTTCCGAAGAAGTCCACGGATGAAACGCCGAAAGAGACCTCGCGGTATTTGGAGTTGAATTCCAGTGTGCGGTCCATTTGCACAAAGTTGGTATAGCCGCCTTTAAAGGTCGGCATCGGGGCCATTTTTACATATTCGCCCTGCTCGGGAATATTAACCATCTGGGGGCTGTTGGCCGTGATGCGTGTGGTGCTGCGGGACTTCGGTTTGGACATCTGCTCGATAAACGGTTCCGCTTTGACCGGCATCTGCAGTTTCCGACGTTCCAGCTTGGGCTTCTGTTCCTCCACCTGGAAGCCGGCCCCCTGTTTTTTGTAGTACTTCAGAGCCACCATTCCGCCGACCGCAAGGAACAGTGCAACATGGATTGCAATACTGATGAGTGCCGCACTTGAACTGACGAGCCGTTTTTTCTTCTTCTGGACTTCCATATTCCCTCAACTGTACAGAAATTGATTAACCATAGGATTCTATTCTAAGCTCTTTGCTAAGTCAAAGGATTCGAGGAAAGAACAGCGGTCGTACGACCGGATGTTCCGGTGCCGTTGTTTTTTCTTCCAACCCTTGGAAAAACGACATATATTTCAGCCCAATATTTCCAACCCCTGGAACCTTTTATGGAACTAAATAACGAAAACGATGTCATTTTCCGGCCGGTTACAGGCACTGTGCTTGCGGTGGCTTCCGGACTTTCTTTCTTTTTTCTCTGCATGATTCTTCCGCTGGTCGGGCCGGCCGGCAGTCGTGTGGAGCATGCCGCAAAAAATAAAGTGGCCTTTCTCGCAGTCTTGCTGGTGACATTCACGCTGGCGGCGCTGGCTGCCTTTTCCAAGCTGGGTCGACGGAAGGTGGACGATTCCCCGCTCCCTCTTTTCTCTTTCGGCCTGTGCGGTGTCTGTATTCTGACCTTGGTGATTTTACTGTTCGATGGGTTTGCCATCTGATTCAAACGAAACATGATTCTTTCGATTATATCCCGGTGTGCTGATAAGGCTGCCGGGATTTTTTGTGTTAAAGCCATGGGGGTGGAAGATGATGACGAGCAAGGATGTCCGTCTGGCGGATTATCTGCAGGAGGATTGCATCCTGTGTAATGTGGATGCCGGAACGCGGGATCAGGTAATCAGTAAGCTGGTTGAAGCATTGCATGCCAGTCTCTCCGGATTCAGTCGGGAGGGGGCACTGGAGGCAGTGATAGAAAGAGAGCGGCAGGCACCCACTGTGCTGGCCGAAGGCCTGGCCCTGCCGCATGCCCGGCTCGATGGTTTGACCAAACCGGCACTGGCCATGGCCACTTCGCACCACGGGATCGATTTTGAGGCCGTTGGTGAAGAACCGGTGCAGGTGGTTGTGCTGATCCTTACACCGAAGGACGACCCGGGTGCTTACCTGCGTTTGGTCGCTTCGCTTTCCAAAAAACTGGCCGAAGCCCACATGCTCAGGCGCCTGAGTGCGGCCGCCAATGCTCATGAAGCTTTTGGGATTATAACGGAAGGGCCGGAGAAGGTGGAGGTGAAGCTCAATGCTTCCAGTGTAATGAACAGCAATCCGGTTACGCTGGATGAGGGCGACACCCTGGCCCATGCCATTCACGCCTTTTGCTCCAACCGCATTATGGACATTCCCATTGTTGATTCCGATGGGGATCTGAGAGGGGTCATTGCGATCGAAGATCTGCTGGGTCAGAGTCTGCCGCAGCATCTGCTCTGGATGGAGGATCTCAGCCCGATTGAAAACTTTGAGCCGTTTGCCGAACTGCTGCGCAAGGATGCTGAAACCAAGGTGGCGGATTTTATGCACGATGAGTTCACCGCAATTTCTCCCGATCTGCCGGCGATTCAGTTGGCTAAGATCTTTCTGATGCAGAAGATTCGTCAGGTGCAGGTGATTGATGGCCGCCGGTTTCTGGGGGTGGTGAATCTCGATAGTTTCAGTTCACAGATTTTCTGGGCGTAGAAAGTGAATGGATGGCTGGATGGCTGGATGGTTGGATGGGTGGCATGCGGGACTGATCCCGTGCTGTCTGGTTCTTCCTCCGGGCATCCTTGAATCTAAAAATTGCAGGTGGTTTTATGCATGGGGAAAATAACGGAGCCGAACTCACAACAGGACAACTTATTCAACGGATGATTCTGCTGTTGATCATTAGCATCAGTGTCGGGATTGCGGGGGCCCTGTTCGCCGGGTTCACCGATAAGCAGGTGGTGGCGACGAGTGTATTTCTTGCCATCATTCTGGGGACGCTCTTTTTCTGGACGTTTCGCCTGTCTATCGCCTTTCTGGGGCTTACCGTTCTAATCTTTACCCGCTCGCTCGACATTGAACACTTTGTCGCGTCGGCAGAACTGCCGGTTATCCTGTTTCTGGTCGGTATGATGATTGTGGTCGGGGCCCTGAGGGATCTGGGCTTCTTTACCTGGGTTGTGCAGGCACTGATCTCGATTCCGAAGATGACCGGGCGTAAGTTTATTGCCGCCACTTCGGTGGCCTCGGCATTACTCGCCTGCGCGGTGGATGAGGTGACTTCCATCATCTTTATTGCCACCTTGATCTTTCAGGTGTGCAATCGTCTGAAACTCAACCCGACGCCCTACATCATCATCTGCGTGCTTTGTACAAACATTGGAAGCGCCGGCACGATGATGGGGAATCCGGTCGGTATATTTATCGGCACCAAGGCCGGCCTGACCTTTGGAGACTTTTTCAAGTGGGCTTTCCCGATCATGCTTGTCTCGCTCGGTTCCTGTGTGGCGGTTACATTAATCTGGTTCCGTAAAGAACTGGATCTGTTTGATGAGCGGCTCCGGGAGCGGATGGAGCGGCAGCTCAGTCTCGTTCCCAAGGTGGCGGTCCCGTATAAGCGTGGGCTGGCCTTGTTGCTTTTTACGCTTACCTTTATTGCGTCGCACCATGCACTCGAGGAGGCGCTGCATCTGGGAAAAAACAGTATTCTACTGGTGGCTCCGCTGGCCTGTGCAGGGATTATTATGCTCTTCAAGCATGATCGCGCGCGGCACTATGTCGAGCATGAGGTCGACTGGTGGACGCTGCTCTTCTTTATGCTGTTGTTTGCCATTGCGGGAACGCTGGAGCATACCGGTGTAACGCAGGTGATCGCGGATGGTTTTGTGAATCTGTGCGGGGATAAACCGGGCATCCTGATTCCGTCGATCATGGCCACTACAGCACTGGGCTCCGCCTTTGTGGACAATGTGATTTTTGTGGCGGCTTTCTCGCCGGTCATCACGGCTCTGGGCGCAACCATGCCTGCGATGCCTCTTTGGTGGGCCCTTCTGTTTGGTGCCTGTTTCGGAGGAAACATCACATTGATCGGCAGTACGGCCAATATTGTTGCGCTGGGGATGCTCGAAAAGCAGGCGCACACGGGCATCGGCTTTGTGCAATGGCTCAAAATCGGCGCACTCTCGGCCTTTATCGCCATGCTGATTGCCTGGGGCATGCTCTCTGTAATGGCTCCGCACATGCCCGGTTGATGTGTGCATGGGGGATTAGGACAAAGAATACGATGAGGAGCAGGAGACAGGATTAGGATGGCTTTCCTATTTTATCTTACTCTCCATCTCATCCTGCCCGCATCCGGGCAAAAAGAAAGGGCAGGCGGTGAGCCTGCCCTTCGCGTTTTCCAATGATTGGAAACTAAGCGGATTTCTTTTCGGTCTCAATCAGCTGAAGTCCTTCCAGCGGGTGGAGACCGTGTTCGACCATGTCCTGTGTGATGATGCACTTCTTAACATCGTCGCGCATTGGAATTTCATACATCACGTCGAGCATTAGATGTTCGATGATCGCACGCAGTCCGCGGGCGCCGGTTTTGCGTTTGAGCGCCATGCGGGCCAGAGCTCTTAGGGCATCGGCTTCGAATTCCAGCTCAACGTTGTCCATGGCCAGCAGTTTTTTGTACTGCTTGATCATCGCATTTTTCGGCTCGGTGAGAATATGGACCAGATCATCTTCGGTCAGCTCCTGCAGCATGGTAACCACGGGGAGACGACCGATAAATTCCGGAATCAGACCAAAACGCAACAGGTCTTCCGATTCTACGTTCATGGTCACAAAATTCGGAGACTGCTCTTCATTTGATTTCTCGATGGTACCGAAGCCCATCGACTTTTTGTCGACACGCTGCTTGATGATGTCTTCGACGCCGACAAAAGCACCGCCGCAGATAAACAGAATATTGGACGTATCGATTTCCAGATATTCCTGCTGCGGGTGTTTGCGTCCGCCTTTCGGGGGAACACGGGCCACGGTGCCTTCAATGATTTTGAGCAGCGCCTGCTGAACACCTTCACCGGAAACATCGCGGGTGAGCGAGGCATTGTCGGTGCGGCGGCCGATCTTATCGATCTCGTCGATGTAGATGATGCCTTTCTGGGCACGTTCCACATCGTAGTCAGCAGCCTGTAGCAGCTGGAGCAGAATGTTTTCCACGTCTTCGCCCACATAACCGGCTTCGGTAACCGTGGTCGCATCGGTGATGGCGTAGGGCACATTCAGGGAGCGCGCCAGCGTTTTGGCGAGCAACGTTTTCCCGCTGCCGGTCGGGCCGATCAGCATGACATTGGATTTATCGATCTCAATGCCGTCTTCATCCAGTTCGGCAAACATGCGTTTGTAGTGGTTGTGCACCGCGACCGACAAAACCTTCTTTGCCATGTCCTGGCCAATCACATACGCATCGAGCTTTTCCTTGATTTCATGGGGAGCCAGCACGCCGATTTCCTGAGACGACGTCGGTTCTTCCGCGTGATCCTCGGATTGGTGGCCCAGCAGTGCATCGCACAGCCCAACGCATTCATCGCAAATGAAAACGCCGGGACCGGCAATCAGCCGCTTGACTTCTTTTTCGTTCTTCCCGCAGAAGGAACATTCCGGGGTATTGTGCTTATCCGCCATTGTAAATTCCTTTTGGATGGTTGGAGCAATGGATGGTTGGACGGATGGCTGACGCCATCGGACGGAGTTTCCCGTTTCAGGAAACCGCAGTTATCCAATTAATCCATCATTCCAATCATCCGGTCTTCTTATTTTGCGTGCTCGACGACTTCGTCGATCAGGCCGTATTCAGCAGCTTGAGCTGCTGACATGAAGTTGTCGCGATCGGTATCCTTTTCCAGATCTTCGACTTTCTTTCCGGAGTGGCTGGCAAGAATTCCGTTGAGGATCTGTTTGATGCGCAGGATTTCCTGAGCCTGGATATTAATATCAGTTGCCTGACCCTGAGCTCCGCCGAGCGGCTGGTGAATCATGATACGGGCATTGGGCAGGGCAAAACGTTTGCCCGGGGCGCCTGCTGCAAGCAGAACGGCGCCCATGCTGGCCGCCTGTCCCATGCAATAGGTGGTGATGTCGCATTTCAGAAACTGCATGGTGTCATAAATCGCCAGTCCGGCTGTAACCACGCCGCCCGGGGAGTTAATGTAGACACTGATGTCCTTTTCAGGATCTTCGCTCTGAAGGAACAGCAACTGGGCCACTACCAGATTGGCCACCGTATCGTCGATTGCGGTTCCGAGAAAAATGATGCGCTCCTTGAGGAGGCGGGAATAGATGTCGAACGCGCGTTCACCGCGGCCGGTTTGCTCAATTACTGTTGGAACTAAATAGTTCGCCATTTCGTTCATTTCAAACTCCGTTATCGTGGTTGGTTAAGAATCATTGGATTATCGGATCAATGGAGGCTTCCATCAATCCTATAATCCAATGTCCCGAAGCGGCGAATGGCAAGCGTTACTTGATCTTCGCGTTTTCGACCATGTAATCGAGCGCCTTGTTGAAGCGGATCTGCTCGCCCACGCTGTGAATGGAATCGTTCTCTTCCATTTCTTTACGCAATGCAGAAGCGTCTTTACGCTGCTGAATCGCCATCGTTGCGATTTCTTCGTCAATTTCCACTTCAGTGACGTCGTACTCCAGCTCTGTAGCAATTCCGAGGCCAATATAGCGAAGCTTCACGTTTTCAAGGGCCTGATCGGCAGCTTCTTTCTGGATCTCTTCCATGTTGCTGGTGATGTCTTCCTGGGTCTGTCCCATCATCATGCGGCGGTTGGCAATGTCATAAACCACGTTACGGGTCTGGTTTGCAACAACGCTTTCCGGAACCTCAATCTTGGTTTTCTTGATGAGGTAATCCACGATCTGCTGATGCTTTGCGCCGAGGGCCATGTTTTCGGCCTGTGCTGTGAGCTGCTCGCGGATGTTTTCGCGGAGCACTTCTTCGGACTCAACCTGCAGTTTGGCAAGAATGGTTTCGTCGAGCTGCGGAACCGAGCGAACACGGACGGCCGTCACTTCAACACTGTAAAGGGCGGTAATGTTTGCCAGCTCTTTAACCATGAAATCTTCCGGGAAGGTGACTTCCACGTCTTTTTTGTCGCCGATGTTCATGCCGATCAGGGCTGCGCCCATTCCCGGAATGAAGGCGTGCTCGTCGGCGGAAACCCAGTAGCCTTCGCCGGATCCGATGCCTTTGGCTTCCGGAATCGCGTCTTTCAGCGGCTGTCCGTCGGTGGAGGCTTCGTAGGTCAGCTGCCCCATGTCGCCCGCTTCAATGGCTTTATCGGTGACTTCTTCGTAATTGGCGTGCTGGCTGAGGATGGCATCGATCTGCTCCTGAACCTGCTCGTCTTTCACTTCGATTTTTTCCTCTTTCACGGGAATATCGGTGTATTTCGGCAGTTTGAATTCCGGCTCAACATCAACGGTAACGTCGAAAGTAACCGGGGTGCCGTCGGTGATTTCCACTTCCGTGGCATCCACCACGTTAACGACTTTCAGTTCAGACTGCTGCAGCGCTTCGTGGTAGAATTTCGGAAGAACCCGCTCCTGCAGATCTTTGTTGATGTCCTGAGCATATTTAGCTTCAACAACGTGTTTAGGAGCTTTGCCTTTACGGAAACCCGGGATGTTGGCGAACTTGATATACGCCTTCAGCGTATCAGCTTTTTCCTCGGCAATGGTCTCGGCCGGGATTTCGATGGTCATGATCTTGCGGCAGGCGCTGTCATCCTTTACTGAAACATTCATAAATCCTTGTACTCCTGTAGTTACCTGTTTTTGGTCAAAAGGCGGTGAATCTACGCACAAAGACCCCTCAGGTCAAGCTTGTGCGGGGTCGATTTCCAAGGTCTGGAAGAGGCCTAAACCGGTTCCAATCGCTGGAAACGACTATAAAATTTATCCGGATTTACAATGGCGCTTAAAAACCCCATGTTTTAAACCTGTTTTCGCTTAAAGGAGAATATCATGGACTCGTATGAAGTAATGAAAAAGTCGGTCAGCGATCTCGGCGTCAAATCGGTGGCTGCAGACCTGGGGCTCTCGACTTCGCTGATTTATAAGTGGTGCCAACCCACCGATTCAGAAGATGCCAGCGGGGCCGACAATCCGCTCGACCGTTTGGCCCGGGTCTATGAACTGACCGGCGACCGCGGACCGATTCAGTGGCTTTGCCGGGAAGCGGACGGTTATTTTGTCGAAAATACTCAGACCGATGAGGTCAATCCGGTTCCTCTGCTGCACATGACCCGCCGAATCGTGCGCGAGTTTTCCGAGTTGCTCGATGTATTGACCGAATCGATTGAGAATGATGGGAAAATCGATGCTGAGGAATCGAAAAAGATCCGCAAGGAGTGGGAAGAGCTGAAATCTTCGGCCGAAGGTTTTGTGGGCGCTTGTGAAAAGGGTGTTTATTACGATTAATTGGTGTTTTTGGAAGAGGAGCGTCTATTGCGTTATTATCTCCTATTCATCCTTTTTTTTATGAAAAACAGGACGTAGCTTTCGGATATGAAAAATTCAATAAACCGTCGTGAGTTTTCCGTTGCCGTTTCTTCACTGGTTGCCGGTACGGCCCTGGCGGAAAAAGCAGGCTCAGATCAGTTGGGGAATGTGCTGCCGTGCCGTCGTCTGGGTAAGACGGAGTTGCAGGTGACCCGTTATTGTCCGGGCGGCATGCATATTGAGTGGATGAAATCGGAAGCCGATTCGGCGCGGGCTGTTGAGCTGTGCATCGAAAAAGGAGTGCGCTTCTTTGATACGGCTTATATGTACGGCCGCGGCCGGAGCGAGGAGCTTTACGGAAAGTATCTTTCGCCGAAGTATCGCGATCAGGTCATCATCATGTCGAAAACGACGGGCCGCAATGCCAAATCGGTCCGGGAGCAGCTCGATGGGGGCCTGAAGAGGATGAAAACCGATCGAATCGATGTCTATCTGATGCATGCGGTCAATTCTCAGGAGGATGCAGAGGCGCGGATAAAGGGCGGCGCGCTCGATGAACTGCGCAGAGCAAAAGAAAGTGGGAAAATCGGACATATCGGCTTTTCGGGACACCGAACACCATCGGCCCACAACTGGCTCCTGAACGAAGGGTTCCCCGATGCGGAAGTGGTTCTCATGCCAATTAATGTTGCCGATCCGTCCTATGACAGTTTTATTTTGAAAACCCTGCCGTTGCTGCAGAAAAAGGACGTCGGGGTGCTGGCCATGAAAACGCTGGGCAATGCCGGTCTGTTGGGCGGAACACGCGGCGGAATTAAGGGCGACGCAGTTGGAACGGGGCGGGCTGTTGTGCCGGATATTCTGAGCGTACGTGATGCGCATCGTTTTGCGCTTTCCCTTCCGGTGGCTTCGATTGTTGCCGGTTCCAACGATCTGGATCAGCTTAAACAGAACCTTGAATCGGCAGAGACCTTCCAGCCTTTGGAAGAAACCGAGCGGGAACGTTTGATTGCCGCCTGTTCCGCACACGGTAAAACCGGTGAGATGGAATTTTACAAGTGGCCGAAAATGCGTCCTGAGCGCACTTAGACCTATTTGAGTGCGGCAAAGCCTTTGTCGAGCAGCTTGCGGATCTCCACATCGCGGACATTCTTGTCCGGGCAGCCGAGAGCCACCGCAACAATACGGTTGTTTCCCTGCTTGGCCGTGGCCGAAAGAGAAGAACCGCCGGCGGAGTGATAGCCGGTTTTCAGGCCGTCGCAGCCGGGATACGGCTTTTTGCCCACGAGCGGATTGCGATTCGCCAGCATAAACTTCTCTTTGCGAATTGAAGAAAGCGGAAGGTAGGTCAGTTTGGTGCTGGTGTATTTCAGTGTTTCCGGGTGGCGCAGCGCAGCAAGGCTGAGAATGGCAATATCATAGGCCGTGCTGACGTCCGGCTGCTTCCCGCCGCCCGGCGGCAGGCCGTGCGGCGACTGATAGGTCGTGGAGTTCATACCCAGCTCGCGCGCTTTCTGGTTCATCATTTCAACAAACGAAGAAACCGTGCCCGACACATGCACCGCCAGCGCCGCAGCGGCGTCATTTGCCGAGTGGATCATCAGGGCTTCCAGCATGTCTTCAACGGTGAAATTGCCGGATTCCCGTACGTCGAGATAGACACCCGATCCGCCAATTCCGGCGACTTCCTTCGTGATTTTCACCCGGTCCTTCAGGCCGATAACGCCGGCGTCGATCTGTTCAAGGACCAACAGCATAGTCATCATTTTGGTGATGCTGGCGGGGTAGGAATAGACCGCCGCCCGGTTTTCGTAGAGAATTTTTCCGGTCCGGGCATCCACAACAATGGCGCTTTGATATGGATTTCTTTTGAGCTCGGCAAAGACCTGTCTTGTCCGGTTAACGGGCCGGTCGGAGCGCAGGTAGCCGTTTTGATTGCTGGTCGAAGCAATGGTCTCGCGGGCGGCGACGGGCTTCATTTCCACAATTTCAACCGGCATAACAACCGGTTCCGGCATCGGCGCAATGGCCGGTGCTTCCGGAATGTTGACGGCCGGAACTTTAAATTCGGGGAGGGGCTTGGGAGCCGGCCGCTTAACCGTTTGCTGCGTCGGAGCGGGCGGACTCTTTTTCGTCGGCTTCGTGTCGTCTTTCGTCCCGATCAGGAAGATAAAGATGATGACATGCAGGACAATGAGACCTGCGGCGATGAATGTGACGTTGCTTTTTTTCATATGAATAGGTACCAATTTCTAAAAGCCAGACATCTCAAGGAAATCATGGACGACATACAATCTCTATTTGTGAAAAACATCCTTCGCGACGCCGGATCCACCTTGAAAGATTCCGGTTCTGCCTTTGCTGCATCCAATATTGCACTGTCTAAATACTGGGGCAAACGCGATGCCGCGCTGAATCTTCCGGTCAATTCCAGCCTGTCGGTTTCCCTGGGCGATCTCGGAACGCGCACGGAAATCCGGTTGGCGGATGCGGATTCGGTGCAGCTCAACGGAACTCCGGTGGAGCTGACGGACGGTTTTGCAGTCCGGACGCTCGAATTCCTTAAATTGTTTCCAATGGTTGGAACTCATTTCGACGTGCGAACCGAAAATACGATTCCCACGGCGGCGGGGCTGGCTTCCTCCGCCTCCGGTTTTGCCGCGCTGGTGATGGCGCTGGACGATCTGGCGGGGTGGGGGCTGGATAAAAAGAAGCTCTCCATGCTTGCTCGCCTTGGCAGCGGCAGTGCTTCACGTTCGGTTTATAATGGATTTGTGCAATGGAACGCCGGAACTTCGGCCGACGGGCTGGACTCTTATGCCGAGCCGCTTTCCAGTGATTGGAAGGATTTCCGCATCGGGATTCTGGAACTTTCCAAAGCCCGGAAACCGGTGGGATCGCGCGACGGCATGAACCGGACGGTTGAAACCTCCGAACTTTATAAAAGCTGGCCGGCGCAGGCCAACCGCGACATCGAAATCATTCGAGCGGCCATCGAAGCCCGCGATTTTCCAACCCTTGGAAAAGCCGCCGAGCACAATGCACTGGCCATGCATGCCACCATGATGTCCGCCTGGCCGCCGCTCATCTATCTGCAGCCGGAGTCGATGGTGATGATCCATAAAGTCCAGTTCGCACGGGCTGATGGGCTGGAAGTTTATCTGACGATCGACGCCGGACCGAACATCAAACTATTGTTTCTTGAAGAAAATGAGCGTGCTGTTGTTGACGTTTTTCAGGGATTGGAAGTAGTTAAACCGTTTGGGTGATTTCTATGTTCCGATGTCTTGGTATTCTGGCCGACGATGGTCTGCCGAATATCTGTAGCAGTTACCATGAGCAATCCACCGGGTGGCCCAAAGAAAAGATGGATGACTGGGGCATGACCTCCTGGGGGCGATTCTAATGCCGGAAGCTTAGTGCTTCTTCGTTTTATAGTCCGGCGTACTTTCCTGAAGACGTTGAACGCAGTATGCGTTCAGGCTTTCGCCCTTGCGGAGCGCTTCAATGGCGAGAGATTTATGCAGGTCCTTGCCGACGCGTACCACAAACTTCCCAGAGTAGTTTTTTCCTGCAGTTTCCGCAGGCAGGGGAACGCCGTCTTCTTCGCAGATCCGAACCCATTCTTCAACGACCTGACAAAGCTCCTTGTAGACGCTTGCTTCATCATCACCATGTACGCCGCCGCACATCAGGCCGGGGCAGGTGCCTACATAGCACTGGTCTTCTTCTGACCATTCCACAATCTTAAGATATTTGTCGCTGGCTTTCATTTTTTCACCTCACGGAGGGCTCGTTCCACCTCGCGCTCCTGATACTTCTTTGCATCGTCACCGGTTTTCCCGCTGATGGTAATTCGTATACCACTTGAATGTGTAAAGTTCCGATGACTTCCCTTGCCGCCCCGATCCGTGAATCCGGCCTTCTTTAGATCTTGAATCAGCTGGCGAATCTTTCGCGGCATGCAATAGTGATACTATATTAGTATCGCGCAGTCAACGGGGCTGGAATCTTGAAGTTTGGCGGTGCAATAGAGCTTATTCGCTCACCTCGACCTTAAAAAATCGGTTTGTTGAGATTTCGCTGATATGGCTCATGTTGGAGCCTGTTCCGGGCATGGTTAGGAGGGGAAGCCATTCATTTGTAAGGGAAAGCTTGGACCAGATGGTGTACATCCGGTTCGAGATGGAATTCCACTCCACTTTTGTTTCCCCAGAAGCTTCGTGGTTTATCTGAATAGTGAAAATGTCGTCAGAATTAACAGGGTTTGATCCTGTCAGCCATTCCTCCCAATCCAGGTGTTGATCTCCGTCTGCGTTGCTGTTGGCATCGTTTGTTGCTGTGCCGAAAAAAGCGATTTCCCACGCATCGTTCATCTGGTCATTATCTGAGTCGGGAGTTTCAATCGTGAAGGCAATGTTGTCGAGAGAATAACCGGAATGGGGAAGTTCAATGACAGTAAAACCGGTGAAGTTAGAGGGAAAAGAAAAGTGTTCAAAGTCCTCCACTCCTCCAAAGCCATCTATTACCCCATCAAGTTGAAATGTATTGGTTAGTGTTGTTCCATCCGGTTTGTGACCAATCATCGATACCGTGGACTCATGATAGACTGTGCTGTATTCGGCAGCATCCAGGGAGGAGATGCCGATTAAGCCTTCGCAGTTCGGATAAATACAAGTCCATGGTTCATATCTTTGTCCGGGTGAGAGATAAGCAGTACCGTTGTCGGGTCTGAGACTATCTTCTCTGTTATACAAGCCCATACCAGCACTATTGGTGAAATAAATGCCGCCTTCAGTCCAATAGTCAATATTGCGCCCTATGCCCGGCCAGGGGGAGGGGTCAAAATCGACCATACAGGTTTGTGTGTCGATTGGTTCGCAGACAGCTCTGATGTCAAGAGGCGAAGATAAAGTGCGATATAGTGGCCGCTCTTTTCCTGCATATAGCCCGTCGATCTCCCAGTGATGAAACGAGAATCCGTTTGTTGGAATACAATCAACTGTAAGTTCCAGGGCGTCATTTGCATATCCGTTAGTTGCTCCTGACACTAGGGCCAAAGGGGAGTCGACTGATATTAGGTGCTGCAATTGCCAAATCCATTCCAGCGTGGATGGCTGATTGACTATGAATGTTACATCATTGGTTAGTCCCGAAGCAGGAATACTGCCTGAGCCCGTCCATCCCATACATATACTGCGTGAATTTCCGGTTTCGTTAATTGCAGGAACGCTGGCTATAACGATTTTACCTGTTGCTATGTCATGAGTTCCATATTGAAGGGGCCAGGCATTGCCATACTCAACAGGGGACGCGGATATTCCAACCTGATAGGTTGATGTGATGTTGGTGTTCGAGAGTTCATATGCTCCCATGTCAGAGAGTGGATTCCCACTGCCCATGCCGTCAATAGGTCTGAGATTTTTCTCTAGGTCGTATGAAAGTTCTGTATCTGCTGGACACGAATCCACACAAGGCGAGTTGGGTTGTAGGCGGTAATTGTCGTTTGCGGGGTTTATGAAGAGAGGATCGCTAGAAAAATTGCCCGTGCCCGGTTGGGCGGGATCGGAGATGCAGTAACTGAAAGGAGATCCCGGTACAGGGAGTCGGACATTGGGTGAAGCGGGTGAGCTGTTGCTGTAAACGATGGAGTTAGCGATATCTTCCTGTTTATATTTAATGTAAATGCCGCCTCCTTCCTGCACAGCACTGTTGTCGGTGATCGTACAATGTCGAATATCCGTGCGGGGTGATGTGGAGTAGATACCTCCACCCGCTTTCCCGGCATGATTGTCATAGATCGTGCTATTCCATACCTTGGCATTGGCGCATACTCCGGCTCCATACCGTTCGGAAGTATTCCCGTGGATCGTACAGGAATCCAGCAGTCCACTGCTCAGGTAAACTCCGCTGCCGCTGCTGGCCTCATTATCAGATATTTCACATCGTTTTACGGTAGACCTGCAATAGACGCCGCCGCCATAATCGTTAGCTGTATTTCCTTCAATTTTACTGTCTGTAACAATAGACTGTGCGTCGCAGTAAATGCCTCCACCGTAGTCGGCAGAGTTGGCGGTGATTACACAATTGCTGATGATACCTGCTCCCGACAGGTAAACTCCTCCTCCGCTGAATTCATCACCTGCATATTCAAGGGTGTTGCTGGTAATAGTGCAGTTTTGAATTAAACCTGCTTCGCAGTGGATGCCGGCACCAAAGCCTTCGGTGATGTAGCCTTGTGTAATGGTCAGTCCGTAGATAACGGCATTAGTATGGTTTAGATAAATACATCTTGTAGAGTTTTGTGCGTGAATAACCGAGCCGTCGGAGCAACCTAAGAGCATTATTGAATTGGTTATTACGAGTTGTTGACTGATATAATGTGTAGACGGAGTCAGCAGAACAGTGTCGCCTTGCTGCGCTATGTCGATAACAGCTTGAATGTTCTGGTTGGTATTCACATAGTGAATTCCAGCTTTCGTCGAAGGAGTTATACCGCCACATAACAAGATGGCGATAATGATCATTTTGTGTGTTTTGGTAAGCATTGTTTAAATATATGTGTTTTTCAGGGTGCTGAATAGGGAATTGTAATTGGGGTTGGGTTATGCCGGAACTTCCAGAGGTTGAAACTATTGCATCGCAACTGCGCGAGCGGGGCGTTGAGGGAAAAGAGATTCTCTCCGTAAAGGTGAACTGGGCCCCGACGATTGAACCGTACACGGTTGCGCAGTTTTCAAGCGCCGTTACGGGAACTACGATCGATCAGATTTCCAGGGTGGGAAAATGGATGCTGTTTGCGCTCAGTTCCGGGCAGACCCTGATGGTTCACCTGCGTATGGCCGGTTCATTTGCCATGGAGCAGGGGAGTCATGACCGGATTATCGTGAAACTTTCGGACGGGCTGACGCTCTACTATCGTGACACCCGCAAATTCGGCCGCTGGAAGCTGGTGGATGATCCTCAGACGATTCTCAGCAAACTCGGGCCGGATGCGCTGACCCGCCGGTTTACGCTTGCGTATTTTTCAGAAGCCATGAAAAAGCGGCATCGCATGATCAAGCCGCTGATTCTGGATCAGGGAATTGTGGCCGGGTTGGGGAATATTTATGCCGACGAAGCCTTGTGGGAATCGAAGATTCATCCCGAACGTCTGTCCGATTCGCTTTCAGATGCCGAACTGGCTGCCCTTTATAAGGCGATTAAGCAGGTCCTGAAGCTCGGAATCAAGAACCGGGGCACCTCGCTGGGGGGCGGAAAAACCAATTACCGACAGGTTGATGGGGATTCCGGCGGGAATCGCGGTGAGGTAAAGGCGTATGGAAAGTCAGGAAAACCGTGTGTCCGATGCAAAAAAACGCTCGAAAAAATCGTCGTTGCTCAACGAGGAACCACTTTTTGCCCGGCTTGTCAGGTCACTTAACCCAATAAAAACGGGGGTTTTGTAAAAACATTAAAAAAGTATCCACATTCCTGTTTACAAACCGAACGGGAATGGTACTGTTTGCCTCGTTGTTCGAAAACAACCAACTAATACAAGGAGAAAAAAATGGAAGACATGTTTGATTTCGAAGTAGTAAAAGTGGGTCAGGAAGTGCCGGAATTTAAAATGGCTGCCTTCCAGAATGATGAAATTAAAGACATCAGTCTTTCCGATCTCAAAGGTAAGTGGGTTGTTCTGATGTTCTACCCGGCCGACTTCACGTTTGTCTGCCCGACTGAGCTCGAAGACATGGCTGCACTCTATCCTGAATTCCAGAAAATCGGCGCGGAAGTCATCTCCGTCAGCACAGACACCGCATTTGTTCACAAAGCATGGCACGACTCGTCCGAAGCCATCGGTAAAGTAAACTACCTCATGGGCGCCGACCCGACAGGTGAAGTCAGCCAGCTGTTTGATGTTTATATCGACGACGAAGGTTTGGCCCTCCGCGGTACCTTCATCATCGACCCTAACGGCGTTCTGAAAACCGCCGAAGTTCACGACCTCGGCATTGGCCGCAGCGCAGCGGAAACCCTCCGCAAGCTCGGTGCCGCACAATTTGTACACGAAAACGGTGATCAGGTTTGCCCCGCAAACTGGACACCGGGCGCCGATACCCTCACTCCGGGTCTCGACCTCGTAGGAAAAATCTAACTTCCCCTGGTTAGTTAACACCCCACCCCCTGGCCCCTCTCGCTCCCCTGCGAGGGGGGCCTTTTTATTGGTCGGTCGGTAGAAGCGACGCTTTCGTCGCTTTCTATTATCGGGTGGCCCAAAGGAAGCCGCGGCGGATCATTTCGCGGGCGGCGCCGCTGTTGATGTTTTCCGGAATGTGGCCGAGGGCATTGTAGTATACGTTGCCTTCGCCCCAGCGCTTGGTCCAGGCGACCGGCATCCTGCAGGGGCCGTTCGGCAGGTGAGGGCCGTCGGCCACCGGGAACATCGTGTAGGCCAGCACGTCAATGGCCGGATCCACATGCATGTAATACTGTTCGGTGGTAATGGAGAAATCTTCCAGCCCCTGGATCAGCTCGTGGTCGCACTTTTCAATACAGACGGTGTATTCTGTTCCGTCGTTGCCGGGGTGCGCCACAAACTGCCCGCCGGTCATAAACTGCCAGTTGGAATGTTCGCGGAAGGCATCGCACATGCCGCCATGGCAACCGGCCAGGCCGGTTCCCGCGCTGACGGCTTCGCACACGTTGTCGGCCCATTCCTCTTCGATTTTCTCCATGGTGATGCACGGAACGATCAGGTCGTATGTTTTCAGCTTTTCTGCATCGGAGAACGATGCAAGCGAATCAGAAACCGTTACGTCATAGTTTTCGGCTTTGAGCAGCTCCTCGAAAAAGGCCGCCATTTGATCGGGGACGTGTCCGTCCCATCCACCCCATACAATCAGTGCTTTTTTAGTCATCAAGCTGGCCCTCCTTCAGGTTAAGCGGCAACGGCTGCGGCTGGGCGCAGGTGCTTTGAATTTCGATATGCGTGCCGGACTCCGACGATTCGTCGAACGCGAGCATGACGTCGAGCACGTGAAAAGCCATCTCGCCGGAACAGCGGTTCGGCCGCCCGGACTGAATGGCCTGCGCCATGTCGGCCGCGCCGATGCTGCGCATATTGTCGGTATATCCATGGGAATAGGGTACGTTTTCCCAGTCCTCCATACCGCCGCGGAAAATTGAAATGTCGCCGTCAAAGCAGTTGGGGTCGGGCACTTTCAGGCTGCCGTTGGTTCCGTGAATTTCGATCGGCGGTATGCTCTGCTTCCAGACATCGAAACTCATCACGAGGGTAATAATCGCGCCGGATACAAACTCCAGCGTGCCGGCGGCATGGGTATTCACTTCAACGGGCAGCACCTGTCCGTTGGCCTCTTCGCTGGTAGCAAGCCGTTCATCGGCCTTGCGTCCGCAGAGGGCCGAAACCCGTTTAACCGGACCGAGCAGATGAACCAGCGCCGTGAGATAGTAGGGGCCCATATCGAGCATCGGACCGCCGCCTTTGAGATAATAGAAGCCCGGATTCGGGTGCCAGCTTTCGTGTCCGGGGCAGCACATGAAGGCGGTGCCGGCCACCGGTTTGCCGATCCAGTTGTCGTCAATCATCTTACGGCAGGTCTGCAGGCCGCCGCCGAAAAAGGTGTCGGGCGCGCAACCGGTCAGCAATCCCTTTTCCTGAGCCAGCGCGAGCACCTTTTCGCCATCTTCGCGGTTCACCGCAAACGGTTTTTCGCAGTGCACGTGTTTGCCGGCTTCCAGGGCCTGAAGATTCACTTCGGCATGTGCCTGGGGCGTGGTGAGGTTGATCACGATCTGGATTTCCGGATCGGCCAGTAGCTCCGCAACCGTGACAGCAAGGAATCCGTTTTCTTCGGCTTTCGCCTCTGCTTTTTCCATGATGAGGTCGGCGCAGGATTTAATTTCCAGCCCGTCCAGTTTCTTTGCGGCGTCGAAATAGGCCTGGCTGATGTTGCCGCATCCGATGACGCCCGCTTTGATTATCTTGCTCATATGACTCCTTCGTGAATGAGATTGAATTTAAAGATATGGTCATTATGTTTATTCAAATAGATCTGTAAATGGATGCAATGGTTAAAATAATTGGACAATATGGTCATATGATATTTGAGACATCATTCAACCGGGACTTTCAGGCCATGCCGCGGCGGTTCGATGGATTCTGCACCCGGACGGTTGGATATGTGCAGAAGAAGACGGAGGTGATCGATCTTGCGTTTGCCTCGTTTAACTATTCGCTGATTCTCTCCGGGCGGGGCACCTATAGCTCCGGGAGCATCACCTTTTCCGTGATGGCGCCCTGTGTCATCACGCAGCTCCCCGGGGTACAGGCAACCTATGGACCGCTGCCCGGCGAAACGTGGGAAGAGCTCTATTTTGTTCTGCCGCCCGAAAAGTTCCAACCCTTGGAAGCCCGCGGGCTGTTCGGGGAAAACCGCTGCGGCTGGCCGATCCGGGATCTTCCGGCTGTCGGCCGGGCGCTGCGGGAGCTGTTTCCAATGCTTGGAAATCCGGATAAGGCCGATCTGATCGACCACCTGGCGGAGCGGGTCATTATGCAGACCATTTTGCCGGGCGAGGAGACCACGGATCCCGCCTCGGAAGCGGTGGCGGGGCTGGCGCGCTCGATGGCCATACGGCCGGAGCGCAGTTTTAATTTCCGCGAGGTGGCACGCGACTACGGTGTTTCCTATTCCACCTTTCAGCGCCGCTGGCGGGAGGTGCACACCGAGCCGCCGGGGCAGTATCTGCTGAGCCTTCGGGTTTCGGAGGCGTGCCGGCTGCTGGCCGAGACGGAGCTGGGCATTGCCGCGGTGGGCGAGCGGGCGGGATTCGAAGACCCGGCCTATTTTTCCCGCGTTTTCCGGCAGCGCATCGGCGTTCCGCCGTCCGACTACCGCACCACGCACCGGTTGGGTTTAGGATAGGGTTTTTAGTTTTCCAACCCTTGGAAACCCTCTAGGGTTTGCGGCCTTTGGAGGAATACATGGAATTTCGAACATCGGGTTTGTTTTTATCGGTTTTGTTGGTTGCGCTGACGGGCTGTGTTTCCAGTCCGGAAAAGCTGGGGCTGGCCTATCAGGGCGAAACCCGGGCAACGGATGTTCAGTTTCTGGTGGACGAGACCTGGGTGGATACCAACGACGTCCGGCACGTGGATCAGGAAATCTTTGATTCGATCTATGAGATGATCGATGATGCCGAACAGTTTGTGCTGATCGATCTGTTTCTGATGAATGAATGGGGGTTCGAACCGGGTCCTTGCATGCGCCCGCTGGGCGTGGAGCTGACGGATAAGCTGCTGGAAAAGCGCAAGATAAGCCCCGAGGTTGAAATTATCTTTATAACGGATCCGGTCAATACCATGTACGGCTCGCTGGAATCGCCGCAGTTCTCGGCGCTGACGAATGCCGGAGTACAGGTGGTCTACACGGATCTCGATAAGCTGCGCGACAGTAATCCCGGCTATTCCAAACCCTGGAGATTGCTGGGAAAACCTTTTGGAGTCGGGCCGGGCCGTACGCTGAAAAATCCGATGGGCGAGGGCCGCGTTTCCATGCGCAGTATGCTGAAAATGCTCAACTTCAAGGCGAACCATCGGAAGGTCATCGTCACCGAAAAATCGTTGTTGCTCACCAGCGCCAATCCGCACAGTGCCAGCTCGGCCCATCGGAATGTGGCGCTGAAGGTGAATGCCGGCATGGCCATGGCCTGCGAAATGGAAGCGGCAGTGCTGGAATTTTCGGGCGCCGAAGGGGCTGCGGCCTCGCTGCCCGCGGTCGTCGAGGCCGACACCCCTCCAAAGGGGAACAAGGTGGAATTGCTCTCTGAGATTCGAATTAAAGAAAAGGTGCTGTCGTTGCTGAAAAATGCTGAGCCGGGTGCCCGGGTGGATCTCTGCATGTTCTATATGTCGGAAAAAGAGGTCATCAAGGCCTTTGGAGAGGCGGAGAATCGCGGGGTGGATGTGCGCATCATCATGGATCCCAGCAAAGATTCTTTCGGGCGGACCAAGAGCGGGGTGCCGAACCGGCAGTCTGCCGCAAAGCTGGTGAAAGCCGGCATTCCATTGCGCTGGGCGGATACCCATGGCGAGCAGTGCCACGTGAAAATGCTCTACGCTGAAAATCCCGATGGAACCGCAACCCTGTTGCTGGGTTCGTGCAACTATACGCGCCGGAACCTGGATAACTTTAACTGCGAGGCCAATCTGGCGCTCACGGCATCGCCGGACGATGCGGCCCTGGTCCGGGCGCGTGCCACGTTCGATCGTTGGTGGAATAACGAGCCGAACAGGATCTACACGGCCGACTATGAAACCTATCAGGATGGCAGCTGGTGGCGGAAATTCTCCGCATGGTGGGGTGAATCCACCGGCATGAATATTTTCTGATCCGGGAAGCGTGAGGCACATCAAGTTTATCGGCTACTCGATCTTTAGTAGTTCCATCCCGTTCTTTTTGAGATCGTTGTCGAAGGAATAGACAGTTTCGATTCCCTTTTGGCGGGAGAGGGCGAGGATGTATGCGTCGACTAAATCAATCTTTTTGTTTTGCAGGAGGCTTAGGCAGGAGCGCATCAATCCTTTGTCCTGCATGGTAATGCCTTTAAGCGATACGATGAGGTCGAGGGTTTGTGCCGCTTTATCGGTGGGGATCTCGTAGAAACTGGTTAAAACAAAAAAGGATTCGAAGAGAACCAACTCGGGAAGTTGCACTTTGACTTCTCCCTTTTCGACTTTTTCGAAGAAAGCATACACGCCTTTGAATTTTGGGCGGATGGTATCGGGATCTTCGACCAGATAGCGAATGATAACGTTCGTGTCGATCAAGCTATGTTTCATTGCTCATTCCCTTTGCAAAGGCATCGTGCATTTGCTTGCGGGAGGGAAAATTCTTTCCCTTTGCATAAGAGGAGAGCGAGCCCGCCAGATGTTCGGTCGCGGAATCAGCTTTCTTCAGTTCAATGCAGGAATTAGCTGTGTTCAGTTGGACGTCGAGCATATCTCCGACATTCAACCCGAGCTCTTTGCGGATTGCTGCAGGGATCACGACCTGTCCCTTGTTAAATACTTTCATCTGCATGTTGCCTCCTTGGTTATACGTAACTGTATAACCTTTTTGCGAGTTGTCAAGCCGGCTGCTGGGTTTCAGTTGGAGGTGCCGGTTTCGCTTCTCGCGTCAATTCCACTTCCAATCATTGGAAATGTTGGCTATCTATAGACCCACTTCCAGAGGGGAAATGAATGAAACGATCCAATTTAATGGTAGGTCTGCTGAGTGTGCTCGTGGTGTTCTGCGTGGCGGCGGCCTTCAAAGCGGCTTATACCGTGGTGATTCCGTTGATGATTGCCTGGCTGCTGTCCTACATCTGCGGGCCGGTGGTCAACTGGCTGGTACACAAACGCGTGCCGCTGGGCGTGGGCGTTTTTGCCGTCCTCATGCTGGTGCTGGTGGTGTGCTATTTCTGCGGCGTATTTCTTGGCGGCCGCGTTCGGGATGTATTGGCTGAGTCGCCCAAGTATCTTGCGCAATTGAGCCAGATCTATCAGGACGCAACCTCGAACCTGGACCTGCCGGAAGACTTTCTGGCCGATGTGAATTGGGTTGAGCAGCTGGGCCCCAAGCTGGCGGCGCTCTCGGGATCGGTTGCGGTTTTCATGGGTAACTTTCTCGGAAAGCTCATGCTCGTTTTGATCTTCCTGGTATTCATGCTCCTGGGAAAACCCTATTTCAAATACAAGGTGGCCGCCGCCTTTCCCGACGAACGTGCCGACACGTTCACCACCATGACCGCATCCATTTCCAAGCAGATCGGGCAGTACCTTGTGGTAAAGGTTGCGATTAGCGGAACCACCGGAGTCATGGTCTGGCTGGCGCTCACATTGCTGAAAGTTGAATTTGCTCTGACGTGGGGTGCATTGGCCTTTTTCCTGAACTTTATTCCAAGCATTGGATCCATCCTTGCATCCATTCCGCCGATCCTGCTGGCGATCGTGCAGTATTATCCATCGGTCTGGACGCCCGTCTTTACTGCGGTCGTGCTGCTGCTGATCCAGATGACGATGGGGAATGTTATTGAACCGAAAATTATGGGCGACAGCCTGAACCTGAGCCCGGTGGTGATTCTGCTTTCGCTGATTTTCTTCGGTTGGATGTGGGGCATGGTCGGTGCGCTGCTGTCGGTGCCGATTGCCGCCGCCATAAAAATTGTGTGCGAAAATATCGACGCACTGAAACCAATCAGTATCTTGATGGGCTCTGGCAAAAGCCTATGGAAAGAAACGCAAGAAACCTAGGGGAGTTATACGTGGAGCTACCGAACATTTTTAGAAGACCTGAAGTGAAAGAATCCATTGCATTGGCGCTGCGGGAAGATCTCGGCGAAATCGGCGTGGATGTCACCACCGAATCGCTCGTATCTGCCGATGCCGTTGCCGAAGCGCATCTGATTGCCCGCGAGGCCTGTGTGATTGCCGGTGTTTGTGTGGCGAAAGAAGTGTTTCTTCAGGTGAATCCCGAATTGGAAGTGGAAGAATGTGTTGCGGACGGCGACAGGGTTGATGCTTTGACCACTGTGCTGATCATTAAAGGGGCTGCAAAAAGCATTCTGACTGCAGAACGTACGGCACTGAACTTTATTCAACGTATGTGCGGTGTTGCCACCATTACTGCTGAATATGTCAAAGCGGCCGGCAATCCCGATGTGGACCTGCTCTGCACCCGTAAAACCACGCCGCTATTGCGTCCGTTTGAAAAATATTCTGTTCGCTGCGGCGGCGGAGTGAACCATCGCTACGGCCTTTTTGATGCGGTTTTGATCAAAGACAACCACCTGCATTCGTGGGAACACACGCATGGTATCGGGGTCGGAGAAGCGGTTGCCGCTGCGCGGAAAATGTATCCCGATCTTAAAATCGAGGTTGAAGTGGATACTGTTGAGCAGCTCAAAGAGTCGCTTGAAACGAAGCCCGACTGGGTGCTGCTTGATAATATGCCGCCGCCCGTGCTGCGCGAATGCGTGGCGCTTTGCAAAGGGATCTGCAAAACCGAGGCTTCCGGGGGGATCAACCTCGAAACCATCGGGCCCATCGCCCAGACCGGCGTAGACGCCATCTCCGTCGGAGCACTGACCCATTCAGCACCCTCCATCGACCTCGCACTGGATTTTGTGGAATAATTTATATGCATTCTATTCCTCGCAGAGACGCAGAGCTCGCAGAGGAATGCTATTTAATCTCCGCGGCCTCTGCGGCTCTGCGAGGAAAGTAAGATGAGTGCAATTCTCGTTGTAGATATCGGTAACACCAGTACATCGATTGGCTATTACCGAAACGGTAAAGTCACTTCCGTCGGACGGTGTAAATCGCGTTTCCAGACATTGGAAGAAGTCGCGCCCCTGATTACTAAAAAGGCGGTCGATGCCGTGGTGATTGCTTCGGTGGTTCCGCCGGTGAATGCCCGCTGGAAAAAGGCCATGAAAGCTTCAGGCCTGCCCGCGCCGCTCTTTATTTCCTGCGAGCTGGAGCTGGGAATCCCCGTCGACTATCCGAAGCCGGAAAATATCGGGGCGGACCGGCTGGCCAATGCGGCCGCCGCCGCGCGGTTGCTCGGAACGCCGTCGGTGGTCTGCGATTTCGGAACGGCGCTGACGTTTGATATCCTCGATGCCAAGCGGGGCTATAAGGGCGGCATCATCTGCCCCGGACTTCCGCTGATGTTTGATTATCTCGCCGAAAAGACGGCACTGCTGCCGCATGTGGAACCTTCAAAAATCAAAGCGGTGGTCGGGCGCAATACCAAACAGGCCATGCAGATCGGTGCCCGCCTGGGCTACCGGGGAATGGTCCGCGAAATCCTCCAATCATTGGAAAAAGATTTCGGTGTCGACGAATTGCCGGTCTGCTGCACCGGCGGCTATGCCGGATGGATCTTTAAGGACTGGGATATCCCGGCCATTATCGACCCGAAACTCACCCTTCGCGGCATCGGCATCATCGGCGAGCTGAATCTCTAAAACCGCACTCGGGTGTGAGCTGTTCGCTGCTTTCCGTTTTCTTTACTTGAAACCGTAACGCGCTACAATCACCAGCAGGTTAGCGATGTGTGCGGGTGATGGGATGAAAAGGATCAAATATGAATGGATCGGCGGAAAATAAACGGTTGACTGAATCCCCGAAAGATGGGGCCTCCTGGAAAAAATGGGGCCCCTATCTGAGTGAGCGGCAGTGGGGAACGGTTCGCGAAGACTTCAGTTCCGATGGAAACGCCTGGGACTATTTCCCATTTGATCAGGCGCGTTCCCGCGCCTACTGCCGGGGCGAAGACGGTTTGGCGGGCTTCTCCGATGATCGGCAGCTGCTCTGCTTTTCGGTTGCGCTGTGGAACGGGCAGGATGCGTTCCTGAAGGAGCGCGCCTTCGGCCTGTCGAACGGCCAGGGGAATCATGGCGAAGATGTGAAGGACTATTATTTCTACCTCGATAGTTCGCCAACGCATTCCTATATGAAATATCTCTACAAATATCCGCAGCGGGAATTCCCCTACGCGTATCTCGTGTCGGTCAACGGGGCGCGCTCGAAGGCCGAGCCGGAATATGAACTGCTCGATACGGGGATCTTCAAGGACGATCGGTATTTCGACGTGTTTGTGGAATATGCAAAGGCGGCGCCGGAAGACACACTCGTTAAAATCAGTGTCTGCAATCGCGGGCCCGAGACGGCAACGTTACGCGTGCTCCCCACGCTCTGGTTTCGGAATACGTGGCAGGGCGGTTCGTCGCCGCGCCCGATGCTTGCGGGGACCGACCACGTCCGCGCCAGCCATGCGGAGCTGGGGGAATATCGGCTCTATTTCGAGGATTCGCCGACGTTGCTGTATACCGAAAATGAAACCAATCAGGGCCTGCTGTTTAATGGCGCCAATACCTACCCCTTTGTCAAAGACGGGATTAACGACTGCATCGTTTCCGGAAAAACGGAGGCCGTGAATGCCGATCAGGTGGGCACAAAGATGGCTGCCGATTATGCGCTGGACATTCCGCCGGGCGAAAGCCGCACGATCCGCATGCGTCTGACGCGCACCGTGTATGCTCCCGGCGAAAGCGCCTTCGATCCGGCCTTTGAACAAATCTTCGGCGAGCGGCTGGCCGAGTGCGATGCCTTCTATCGGGAACTGCTTCCCGAAACCCTGTCCGACGACGAGCGCAACGTGGCGCGGCAGGCGATGGCCGGGATGCTTTGGTCGAAGCAATACTATGAGTATGACGGCGAGGCTTTTCTGCGGGAGCACGCAGAACAGGGGCTGACCATTCGCAACAGCGAGTGGGCGCACATGCGAAATCATGATTTGATTTCCATGCCGGACAAGTGGGAGTACCCGTGGTACGCCACCTGGGATCTGGCGTTCCATACCATTGCGCTGGTGTGGGTGGATGCGGATTTTGCGAAGCAGCAGCTGATGCTCTTTCTGAGCGATCGGTATCAGCATCCCGACGGGCAGCTGCCCGCGTATGAATGGAACTTCAGCGATGTGAATCCACCGGTCCATCCTTTTGCCGTATTTTCGGTCTACTCCATTGAGAAAGCGCGCGGGGGCAATGG
Source organism: Pontiellaceae bacterium B12227 (assembly GCA_029432775.1). GTDB lineage: Bacteria > Verrucomicrobiota > Kiritimatiellia > Kiritimatiellales > Pontiellaceae > Pontiella. Next base: position 116,609 of record JAROAZ010000009.1, read on the forward strand.
CGGAGATACAGCCTTTCTTAAGCTGGCGTTTGAAAAGCTCGCGCTTAACTTTAACTGGTGGCTGCAGAAGAAGGATCCGACCGGGAAAAATGTTTTTGAAGGTGGTTTTCTGGGGTTGGATAATATCGGGGTATTTGATCGCAGCAAGGAGCTTCCGACCGGTGGCGCGCTGGAGCAGTCGGATGGAACCGCCTGGATGGTCCTGTTCGCCCAGTTTATGGTGCAGATTGCACTGGAACTGGCGCGCGACGATGCCGAACGCTATGACGATGAGGCGCTGACCTATCTGGAGCATTTCATCAGCATTGCCGGAATGATGGATCGGCCGGGCATTAATGCAGATGAGATGTGGGATGAAGACGATGCCTTCTTCTACGATGTCCTGCGCTTTCCCGATGGAAACGGAACGCGCCTTAAGGTGCGTTCCATGGTCGGGCTGCTGCCCTTGTGCGCCTCGACCGTGATCGATGCCGAGCTGCTCGATACCCTGCCTCATTTCAAGCAGCGCTATGAATCGTTGATCGACCGAAAAGGGGAGTTGGTTCAGAACATCGCGTGCCCCGATTGTCTGGGCGTTCAGGGGCGGCGTTTACTGGGGGTGCTCGACGATGAAAAAATCGGCCGCGTCCTTTCGCGCATGCTGGATGAAAGCGAATTTCTGAGCCCCCACGGCATTCGATCGCTCTCCCGTTTTCATGCGGATCATCCGTATACGTTCCACTGGAACGGGGAGGAACACACCGTCGGCTATGTACCGGCCGAATCGGACTCAGGGCTGTTTGGCGGAAATTCCAACTGGCGCGGCCCGGTCTGGATGCCGGTCAATTTCCTGATCCTTCGGGCGCTCCGGAATCTCTACACCTACTATGGCGACGACTTTACCGTTGAATGCCCCACCGGATCGGGGCTGCAGATGACCCTCTATGAAATCGAACAGGAACTCGGACGGCGCCTCGTCTCTGTTTTTCTGAAGAACGAAGCGGGTATGCGGCCACTGTATGGCGGTGACGAAACCTTTCAGCGCAATCCCCACTGGCGCGACCATATTCTGTTTTATGAATATTTTCATGGGGACAACGGTGCCGGGATTGGTGCCAGCCATCAGACGGGCTGGACGGGATTGGCCGCCACGATCCTCATGATGCAGGCGACAGTGACCCCCGGCGCACTACTCGCTGATGGGGTTTCTGCCTCGCTTGAAGGCTGAGATCAAGGCGTGCACTTCTTGAGCCGGCTTTCCAATGGTTGGGGAATAAGTCCCTGTTCGGTGTATTGGGAGAGTTTGTAAAGCAATCTCCGGCTTGTTGATACTCGATCTTCCTTTCCCGAAATCCTTTTTTTGCGTATTCTTTGCCTTTATTTTGGTGTGAATAATTAAACAGGGGAAACAGGGTGAGTTGCGCTTGTGATATCAAAAAACAGATCGATGCCATGATCGATCGAGTCGGGTCCGGGCCTGAAATGGCCATTCCGCTGCTGCAGGCGGTTCAGGAAGAATTTCGTTATGTGCCGGTCGAGGCGATTGAGCACATTGCCGCGAATACGGAAATGACCGAAACCAAGCTCTACGGAGTGGCCACCTTCTATTCCCAGTTCCGGTTGGAGCCGGTCGGCGAAAAGGTGATCAAGGTCTGCCACGGCACGGCGTGTCACGTGGCCGGCGCTGAAGGGGTTACCGAAGAGCTCGAAAAACGACTGGGCATAAAAGACGGCGAAACCACGGCGGACGATAAATATACGCTCGAATCGGTGGCCTGCCTCGGCTGCTGCTCGCTCGCTCCCGTGGTTGCGGTGGACGACCAGATCAGCGCCAATGTGGACCGCTCGGATGCCGCCGGATTAATTGATGCGCTGGAGGCCGAAACCAATGAGTGAAGCACTTAAAGTATCGGTCGGAATGTCGACCTGTAATATGGCGGCGGGCTCGGAAGCTCTTTTCCAAACCCTGGAAAAAGAAGTCCCCGATGCGGAGCTGAGCATTATGGGCTGTCTGGGGCAGTGTCATGCCGAGCCGCAGATTCGCGTAACGGCTTCGGATGGGCAGGACTATCTTTACCACTCCGTCAACCCGGCCAAGCTGAAGAAAATCATCAGCGATCATCTGCAGGGCGGGACGCCGGTCGATGCGTGGTTGTTCGACGGCTCCAAAGGCTCCGGCGCTGAGCTGATGCAGAAACAGCAGCGGATTGTTCTGCGCAACTGCGGCGAGGTGAACCCCGAAAATATTGAAGAATATCTGAGCCGTGGCGGATACGCCGCGTTGGAAAAAGTGCTGAAGGAAAGCGATCCGGCAGCCGTTTGCGAAACAGTGCTGGCATCGGGGCTGCGCGGTCGTGGCGGGGCCGGTTTTCCGACCGGCCTGAAGTGGAAGTTTGCATTGGCGGAAGATAAGCCGAAAAAATATGTCGTCTGCAATGCCGACGAAGGCGATCCCGGCGCATTTATGGACCGCAGTACGCTCGAGAGCGATCCGCACGCCGTGCTCGAAGGCATGGCGATTCAGGCGTTCGCCACCGGAGCAAACGAAGGATATATCTATTGCCGTGCGGAATATCCGTTGGCGATTGCCCGTTTGGAAATCGCGATTGCCCAGGCCGAGGCGAAGGGCTTGCTCGGTAAAAACATTTTGGGAACTGACTTCTGTCTCGACCTGCACATTAAAGCCGGAGCCGGGGCCTTTGTCTGCGGCGAAGAAACGGCGCTGATGGCCTCGATTGAAGGCGAGCGCGGCATGCCGCGGCTGCGTCCTCCATTTCCGGCCCAGTCCGGTCTGTTCGGAAAGCCGACCACCATCAACAACGTCGAGACGCTGGCATCCGTTCCATGGGTCATCGGAAATGGCGCCGAAGCCTATTCAGCCATTGGAACTGAAAAGTCAAAGGGCACCAAAGTTTTTGCACTCGCCGGAAAAATTAAACGTGGCGGACTGGTGGAAGTGCCCATGGGCATCACGCTTCGTGAGGTGGTTGAGGAAGTCGGCGGCGGGACAGGAAGCCATCGTAAAGTGAAGGCCGTTCAAATGGGCGGGCCGTCCGGCGGTTGCATTCCGGAATCGCTACTCGATACCCGCATCGACTACGACGAAGTCAGCAGCACCGGCGCCATTATGGGATCGGGCGGGATGATCGTTCTCGACGACACGACCTGTATGGTGGATGTGGCCCGCTATTTCCTGGATTTCACGCAGAAGGAATCGTGCGGTAAATGCACGTTCTGCCGGATCGGTACGCGGCGCATGCTCGAGGTGCTGACGCGCATCTGCGAGGGGAACGGCGTTCCGGAAGATATCCAGACCCTGGAAGAGCTGGCGGTGCAGATTAAAGACACGAGCCTCTGCGGACTCGGACAGACCGCCCCGAATCCGGTGCTCACCACGCTTCGCTATTTCCGCGAGGAATACGAAGAGCACATCAACGATAAAAAATGCCGTGCCGGAAAGTGCAAAGCGCTGTGCGGATTCGAGATTGCCGACAACTGCACCGGCTGCACAGTCTGTGCGCGCAAGTGCCCGGTGGATGCCATTACCGGCGTGGTAAAGGGCATGCACCTGATCGATCAGGATAAATGTATTCAATGCGGCGTCTGCCGCGATGTCTGTAAATTTGATGCCGTGAAGGTGATTTAATCATGAGCAAACTGACGTTTACTTTAAATGGAAAACCCGCGGAAGCTTCCGCGGGAGAAACGATTCTCGATGCGGCGAAGGCGGCCGGATTTTTTATTCCGACGTTTTGTCATCGGGAAGATCTAAAGCCGTTCGCTTCCTGCTTTGTCTGTGCGGTGGAGGTGGAAGGGCGCCGGTCGCTGGTGCCTTCTTGTTCTACCGAAGTGGCCGAGGGCATGGTGGTCAACACCGAGAACGAGCGGGTGAAGGGCGCGCGTAAAACGTGTCTGGACCTGCTGCTTTCCGACCACGTGGGCGACTGCCTCGGGCCGTGCATGACTTCCTGCCCGGCGGGGATCGATATTCCCGGCTTTGTCAGCCATATCGCGAAAGGCGAGGATCAGGAGTCGTTGAAACTGATTGTCGACAACATGCCGCTGGCCGGTTGTCTGGGCCGCGTCTGCACGCGCCCCTGCGAAGAAGCCTGCCGCCGTCAGCTGGTGGAAGAGCCGATCGCCATTTGTCAGCTCAAGCGCTTCGCGGCGGATCAGGCGATTGCCAACGGGGAAGAAGTGGAACCTGCGAAACTTCCAGGCATTGGAAAAAAAGTGGCGGTGGTTGGCGCTGGTCCGTCGGGCCTGGCGGCAGCGCATTTCCTGTTGATGTTCGGCATCGACTGTACAGTGTTCGATGCACATGAAGCGCCGGGCGGCATGATCCGCTACGGAATCCCCAGCTATCGTCTGCCGCGCGATATTATTGATGGTGAAGTGGCGGTGATTGAAAAGCTGGGCGCAGAATTTAAATATAACACCCGTCTCGGGCAGGACATTACGCTGGAGCAGCTTCGTGAAGAGTATGATGCCGTCTTCCTGGGCCTTGGAGCTCAGAAGGCTTCGGGCATGCGCACACCGGGCGAAGACCTTCCGGGCGTGGAGAGCGGGATCGAATTTTTAGGCAAGGTGTCGCGCGATGAAACGTTGCCGATTGGCAATAACGTGATCGTCGTCGGTGGCGGGAACACAGCGATTGATGCGGCGCGTACGGCGCTGCGGATGGGTGCGGATGAAGTAACCCTGGTTTATCGCCGCGCCCGGGAGCAGATGCCGGCGTGGGCGGAAGAAATTGATGCGGCGCTCGACGAAGGTGTGAAGCTGCAGACCCTCGCGGCTCCGGTGAAGATTGAGCAGGCCGGGGATCAACTTGAAATGACGTGTATTCGCATGGAGCTGGGTGAGCCGGATGCATCGGGCCGTCGCCGTCCGATGCCGGTTGAGGGTTCTGAATTCACCATGACCGTCGATAACATCATTGCGGCCATCGGGCAGAATGTGGATGCAACAATGGCGCCGGGGCTGGAGCTGACTTCGTGGGGATCCATTGACGCGAACGAGCAGACCGGTCAGACCTCGGTGGAAGACGTTTTCTCCGGGGGCGATTGTGTGACCGGTGCGGACATTGCCGTGAACGCTGTTGCGGCGGGGCGCCGCGCCGCCTTTGCGATCAACCAGTTCCTGCAAGGTGAAGCGGTGGTCGGCGATCCGAAGGGCTATAACCATTCGATGGGTGCACTGGATGAAGTGCCGGCGGATGTGCCGGCGGCTTTTGAAAAGAACAACCGTGTTCCCATGCCGCATCTGGATGCCGGTCAGCGCGCAAAAACCTTTGAAGAAGTGGAAACCGGATTTACAGAAGAACTGGCCCGGGCGGAGGCGGCCCGCTGTATGGAATGCGGCTGCCGCGATGCCCACGAATGTTCTCTGCGTGATTTTGCCACCCGCTATGATGCCCGTGCAGACCGATTTGGCGGAGATCGCCGGGAATATCGCCGGGACGACTCGCATGCGGTGCTGGTTTATGAAGAGCATAAGTGTATTCAGTGCGGCACGTGTGTGCGTGTTTGCGATGAACTGCTGAAGAGCCCGTGTCTTGGTTTTGCGGGGCGCGGCTTTGAAGCGCGTATTAAACCGGCGCTGGATCGGGCCATGGTGTTGATTGGCGATGAGGACCTACCTTCGCTCGCCGAATACTGTCCGGTCGGGGCTCTGACGCTAAAAACGGACCCGGTGGCTACGCTGGAGCCGGAAGCCTTTTTAAACACCAAGGAGGATTAATCATGGAAAAATTTGAATCTGTTGAAGCCGTACTCGATTTTGCTATTGAGCGGGAACAGGAAGCGGTTGACTTTTATGAAGGGCTTGCGGAGCAGGCCGATAATGCGGCATTGGAAAAAACGCTGACCGCATTTGCGCGCGTTGAGGCCGGTCACAAGCAGAAGCTGATTGTTGCCAAAACCTACGGAGCGGTGGTGGAGAGTCGGGGAACTGTGGTGGATATGAAAGTGGGCGATTACCTGGTTCCGGTCCAGGCGGGGCCGAATATGACGTTGCAGGATGCGCTGATCATTGCCATGAAACGGGAAAAAGCCGCCATGGATATGTACACCGATCTTGCTGCAATCGTTGATGATTCCGACCTGAATGCACTGTTTACCAAGCTGGCCCGTGAAGAGGCCACGCATAAACTTACGTTCGAAACATCTTACGAAGAAAACTTTCTGTCTGAAAACTAATTGCTGCTGAGCAGTTTCAGAGGGTCTGAACCCATATTTTACCTCCGGTCATTCAGGGGTTGGCGGGGCGATAAATAGATCTGTAATTCTTTGAACGGAACACCGTTGAAGGTTTCCAATGATTGGAAATTGTGAGCGAGTGGGCTTCCAATTTTCCGAATCACTAGTATAATTTGCTAGGTTTTCAACGAATAAAGGAAATTTTATGACAACAACGCATAGTTTGATCAACCAACTGATTCAGCTCCAGGAGCTGGTCGTGGCTAACATGCAGAAAAAAGTTTCGCAGCCGAATGCCCGGCTGGACGAGCTTACCAAATCAATCAAGTCGCTGAGTGAAGATGTTCCGCAGGATATTAAAGCGCACTTCAACCGGTTGCTGACGAAGCATCCGGAAGCCATCGTTCCGGTGGCGAACGAGCTCTGCAGCGGTTGCGGAATGGGACTGACCACGAGCATGGTTCAGGCCGTACACCTTTCGAATGAACTGAACCGCTGCCCGAACTGTGCGCGCTATCTTTATTATCCGGAGCAGTTGGTGGAACGCGAGCGTGTGAGCCGTTCTTATGGCGAAGCCAAGAAAACCGGAATCTCCCGTTTCACCTCTCCGGAACTGATGATGCTTCCGCTGAAGGGAACGACCGGTGAAGAAGTGCTGGGAGAAATGTGCACTCGTATGCAGGAGGAAGGGTTTGTGGCGGATGGTGCCCATCTGCTGGATCTTTCGCTGCAGCGTGAAGCCATCATCAGCACGGCGGTGGATAACGGGCTGGCATTTCCGCATGTGCGCGGTGTGGAAGGCGGCGGGCTGTCGATGGCCGTCGGTATCAGCAAAAAGGGCGTTAAATTCGGCGGCCCCGGCCGTACGTTAACGCGCATCTTTTTCTTTGTGGTGATTCCCACGGCAACCAGTGCTTTTTATCTGCGTCTGATTGCCGGTCTTGCCAAAGCATTCAAGGATAAGGATGCCCGCGAAATGCTGCTTCAGTGTAAAACGGAAGAAGAACTATGGAAAGCAGTCATTAAGACGACCCGGAAAACCTTCAAATAGCCGAAGCTTATCGTGCATTAAAAAAGGTCGGCTTCTGCCGGCCTTTTATTTTATATAGTTCCTGATATGACGACGATCTACGATCTTGATGCGGTAGAAGAGCTCCGCGTGCGAAATGCGGTGCAGCCGCATCGGCTGAAGCTGTTCCGGAATGCCCTGTTTAAAAATTCCAATGACTGGAAGTCTGCGCTGGGAACGCTCCCTGAGGCTGCCCGGTCGGATTTTGAAGACGGTCTGAAGTTCCAATGTCTGGAGCTGGCGGAGCGCCATGATTCGGAGATCGACGGGGCCAGTAAGCTGATTTTTAAGACGCACGATCATCATCTGATTGAAAGTGTCGTGTTGCGCCCGAAGACCGGGCGGACCTCCATCTGTATCTCTTCGCAGATTGGTTGCGCGTGCTACTGCTCCTTCTGTGCGACCGGCATGATGGGCTTTACCCGCAACCTGACCATAGCCGAAATTCTCGATCAGATCACTCAGACCAACCGGATGCTCAAACCGGAAGGGCGCTCTATCCGTAATGTGGTTTTTATGGGGATGGGAGAGCCGCTGTTGAATATGGAAAATGTTTTCCAGGCGTTGGATTATCTGATGGATCCGCAACTGTATGACCTGACCGGATCGCGCATCACGGTTTCAACCGTTGGAATTCCGCAGGCGATGGACCGTTTCACGGAAATGTATCCGGATGTGCACCTGGCGCTGAGCCTGCACTCCGCCCGTCAGGAGGTGCGGCAGCGTTTGATGCCGCAGGCCCGCGTCTATCCGCTGGAGCAGATTCGGGATACCCTGCTGAAGGCTTCGGCGCACGGCAAAGTGATGATTGAATATCTGATGCTCGCCGGCGTGAATGATCGGGAAGAGGATTTTCAAGCATTGGAAAAATATTTGAAAGGGATTCCGGTTCATATAAACTTAATCCCGTTCAATGAATATGCAGGCAGTAATCTGCGTGGTACGCCTTTGTCGGAACGCAAGGCGTTCGGCGAAAAGCTGAAGGTGGCCGGGTTTAATACGACCCTGCGCTATTCGATGGGATCGGATATCGCCGCTGCGTGCGGCCAGCTGGTACAGCATAAGAAGAAGGAGTCGCTTATATGAAGAAGGGCCTGGGTTTTGTAGATGTCTTTTGCATCGCCTCCGGAGCAATGATCAGCTCGGGAATTTTTGTGCTTCCGGGATTGGCCTTTTCGCAAATCGGGCCTTCGATGATTCTTTCCTATTTCATTGCCGGCATGCTTGCGCTCGTTGGTGTTTTCAGTGTGATCGAACTCGCAACGGCCATGCCGAAGGCGGGGGGCGACTACTATTTCCTGACCCGCAGCCTGGGGCCGCTGGTCGGCACGGTTTCCGGTTTGCTCAGCTGGTTCGCGCTTTCCTTGAAAACGGCGTTTGCCGTTTTTGGCCTGGCTGAAGTGGTTTACCTGCTGAGTGGTGAGCGCGTGCCGCTCTTTGTTACGGCCGTGCCGGTGACTGTGCTGTTTGCATTGCTTAATATCAAAGGGGCCGAAGCCGCCGCTAAGTTTGAAGTGTTTCTGGTGACGCTGTTGTTCGTTCTACTCGGGGCCTATTTTGCCATTGGAGCACCGAACATGCATGCCTCGCATTTCCGGCCGTTCATTGCGGAGGGCGGAACCATGAAGTCGATCCTCTCCACGGCCGGCTTTGTTTTTGTCTCGTTCGGAGGACTGCTGAAAACCGCCACCATTGCCGAAGAGGTACGCAATCCTCGTCGCAATATTCCCGGCGGATTCATTGCCGCGACCATTGCAATTACCCTGCTTTACACGTTGCTGCTGGTCGTGACGGTCGGCGTCCTGCCCGGGGAGCGGCTGGGCAGTTCGTTTACGCCTATTGCCGATGCCGCCCAGTTACTCGCTGGGGGCTGGGGCTTCTGGGCCATCACCTTAGCGGCCATGCTCGCATTCATCACCACCGCCAATGCCGGCATCATGTCGGCCTCGCGTTATCCGCTCGCGCTGGGCCGCGATAAACTGCTTCCTCCTTTTATGGCCAAGGTAAATAAAAGCGGTGAGCCGGTGGTGGCCATTGTGCTGACCTCGGCCATCATCCTTGCGTCATTGCTGCTGGATATTGAAAAGCTGGTGAAGGCGGCCTCGGCGGTTGTGATCAGTTCCTACATCCTTTCGGCAGCAGCCGTGCTGGTCATGAGGCGCAGTCGCCTGACCAACTATCGGCCGACCTTCCGCGTTCCGCTCAGCCCGTGGCTTCCAATCTTTGGAATTATCTGCTTCTCGCTGCTCATTGTTGATATGGGACTGGCTGCCGTTGAGATCAGCCTCGGCGTGGCTTTCTTGGGACTGCTCGTTTATTTCATCTACGGGCGCAAACGTGCAAACATGGAATATGCCCTACTGCATGTGGTCGAGAGTCTGACCAATAAAAACCTGACTACCGACTCGCTGGAAAAAGAACTCTATGATGTGCTGCATGAGCGCGATGAGCTGGTGCATGATACGTTTGATGAAGCGCTGAAGACGGCGGTTGCGGTGGATCTGGATCCCGGTGCGGAGCAGAAAGATCTACTGGAGGTGGTTTCCGTATCGCTTGAAAAAGAGCTGGCGCATTCGAGCGATGAAATCGAGGCCCGGTTTGTCGAACGGGAAGAACAGGGCAGTTGCGTACTGACGCCGTTTGTGGCGATTCCGCATATTATTGTGGACGGCGAAGGGCTGTTTAAGATTATGCTGGTGCGGAGCCGTGAGGGAATTTCATTTGAAAATGATGTTTCTGTGAAGGCGTTCTTTGTGATTGCGGGAAGTAAGGATATGCGGCATCTGCATCTGAAGGCGTTGGCGGCCATTGCACACATCGTGCAGCATCCGGAATTTGAGAAACGCTGGACGCGCGCAAAGAACGAAGAACAGCTGAAGGATATTCTGCTGCTGAGCGACCGTATTCGGATGTAAGTTTCCGGTTGTCTGCTTGTAAGTTCAACGCATTCACATAACACTGCGGGCTTATGGAAAAACAACGACTATCAAAAATCATGGCCGGACGCGGATTGTGTTCCCGTCGCGAAGCGGATCGCTACATTGAGCGCGGACTCGTTATTGTGGACGGCGAACGGATTTCAGAGCTGGGAACCAAGGTGCTGCCGGATGCGAAGATCGAGCTGGCCGAAGCCGCTGAAAAACGGCAGGCGGAGCAGGCGACCTTTCTGATCAATAAGCCGATCGGCTATGTTTCCGCGCAGCCGGAAGACGGGCATCGCCCGGCTTCTGATCTGCTGGATCGGCCGAATCAATGGAGCGAGGATCGCTCCCCCCGTAAGTTCCACCATGGCCAGCTTCGCGGCCTGGCACCGGCTGGCCGGCTGGATATCGATTCCCAAGGCCTGCTCATTCTGACGCAGGATGGTCGTGTGGCCCGGCGTATTATCGGCGAGGACTCGGATGTGGATAAGGAATATCTGGTGCGCGTGGAGGGCGAGTTGGATGACGAAGGTCTCAAGCTGCTGAATCATGGTCTGACGCTGGATGGAAAGCCGCTCAAGCCTGCCAAGGTGACCTGGCAGAATAAAGACCAGCTTCGCTTCATTCTGCGCGAAGGCAAGAAGCGCCAGATCCGCCGTATGGCTGAGCTGGTGGGGCTGAAAGTGGTGGGCCTCAAGCGCATCCGTGTCGGTAAGGTGGTGCTCGGAAATCTGCCCGAAGGCCAGTGGCGCTACCTCGGTGCTAACGAAAAATTCTAATTTTCCTCGCAGAGCCGCTGAGAACGCGGAGTAAAAAATCTTTGCGCCCTCTGCGTCTCTGCGAGACACTCTTTCTTGATGGGTATCGAGATTAAAGATGTGAGTGATGAGCATGCGGACTATCTGCACGATGAGTCGCGCAGGGAGGGGCATGCCGAAAAGATCTGTTTTCCAACCTCTGGAAAAGATGTTGTCGATGCACTGGAAATCGCGCGGACGCATCGTTGGCCCGTCACGGTGCAAGGCGGACGAACCGGCATCACCGGCGGTTGTGTTCCGGACGGCGGCCTGATTATCAACCTCTCCCGCATGGACTCCATTGGCTGCGTTGAAGGCGATTGTCTGCATGTTCAGCCGGGCGCGTTGCTGGCTGATATCCGAGCTGCTATCAGCGGGTCGGGACTTTTTTTTCCTTCCGACCTCACCGAAACCACCGCATCCATTGGCGGTATGGTGGCGAATAATGCCTCTGGAGCGCGGTCGTTTAAATACGGCGCTGTGCGTAACTGGATCCAATCATTGGAAGTCGTCTTGCCGAACGGTGAGTTGATTCGGGTGGAGCGCGGCCTTCAACCGGCCGCCGGCCTTGATTTCAGGTTGGGAAGCATTGCAGGAAAGCTTCCAAACCTTGGAACTCCTGAAGGGATTAAATCTGCGGCCGGATATTTTGTTCAACCGGATATGGATTTGGTAGATCTGTTTATTGGTGCCGAAGGTACGTTGGGAGTAGTAACCGAAATTACCCTTAAGTTACTGCCTGAACCTCGGCAGATGAATGGGCTGACGGCATTTTTTGAATCCGAAAAGCAAACGTTGGATTTTGTTCGGTTCCTGCGTGCGGATTTTGACCCGGTTTCCATCGAATATTTCGACTTCCAATCCTTGGAACTTTTGCGCCGAATGAAGAAGGATAATCCGGCGTTTTCAGCGTTGCCGACCCTGGATGCGGAGTATCACACCGCCCTCTATTTCGAATTCGATTCCGAGGTGCCGGATGCGGTGATTGAAAAGTGCGACTCGGCCATCGACTGCTGGTTCTCGGAGGGCGAGCGGGAGATTGCGGCGCTGAAGAGTTTTCGTCACGCCATTCCGGAGTCTGTCAATATGCTGATCGGCGAGCGCAAGAAAACTATTCCTGCACTGACTAAGCTCGGCACGGATATGTCGGTGTCGGATGAGCGGATGGAAGCTGTGATGCAGCTGTATCATTCGGGGCTGGCCGAGGCGGGGCTGGACTATGTGATCTTCGGGCACATTGGAAATAACCATGTTCATGTGAATATTATTCCGAAAAGCATGGAGGAATTTGAACAGGGTAAAGCGCTCTATTTTAAATGGGCCCGGCAAGTGGTGGAGTGGGGTGGCTCGGTATCGGCTGAACATGGCATTGGTAAAAATAAGACTGATTTTCTAAGGCTGATGTATGGCCCTGACGGGATTGCCGGAATGCAGAAGCTGAAGGCCTTATTTGATCCCGATAATCTGGTGAACGCAGGAAATCTTTTCTCAAGACAAGGAGCATAGGCATGAACAGGGTGGTTGGTTTCGGTGTATCTTTACTTCTTCTGCAGGCGGCGGTTTTTGCAGCCGACCTGCGCTTAACCTACGATGAACCGGCCAAAGCATGGACCGATGCCTTGCCGGTTGGAAACGGATCGATGGGGGCCATGGTGTATGGCGGAACCGACACGGACCGAATTCAGTTTAACCACGATACGCTCTGGGTGGGAAAGCCCCATTCCTACTCCCGACCGGGTGCGGTTGAAACGCTTCCTGAAATCAGGGAGCTGTTGTTTACTGGAAAACAGAAAGAGGCGGAAAAACTGGCGATGGATCAGTTTATGTCGAATCCACTGCGCCAGGCAGCCTATCAGCCGTTCGGGGATTTGACGCTTGAGTTTCCAGCGTTTGGAAACACGACCCATTATCAGCGGGTGCTGGATCTGGATGCCGCAATGGCCACTGTGATTTTTAAAGCCGCCGGCGTTACCTATAAACGTTCGGTGATCGCCAGTTATCCTGATGGGATAATCGCAGTTCGTGTTGAGGCCGACCAACCGGGCAAGGTGCAATTGATCGCCCGGCTGACCACGCCGCATACCAAAGCGCCATCGATTAAAGCGTTGGATGAGCGCACGCTAAGTCTGACCGGCATGGTTGATGATGTTGTGAACAAAAAGAAAAATAATTTTTTTGAGGGGGCCGTTAAATTTGAAGCGCGTCTGCGTGCGGTTTGTGAAGGTGGCGAGTTGAAGGTTACGGAGGGCGGGATTAACGTGACCGGCGCGAACGCCGTTGTGTTCTATCTGGCCGCGGCCACCAGCTACAAAAACTTCCAATCATTGGAAGCTGATCCGGCGGCGCGATGTGAAGCATTGCTGACCGGAATTGAAAATAAATCCTATCAGCAGGTGCTGGCTGATCATCAGGTAGACCATCAGGAGCTCTTCCGGCGTGTTGATTTGGAGCTGGGCGGCGGGAAATCAATCGGGCTGCCCTCCAACGAACGGCTGAACAGCTATCAGGCGGATCCGGATCCCCAGTTGGTCGAGTTGCTGTATCAGTATGGGCGCTATTTGCTGATTGCATCATCGCGTCCGGGGGGGCAGGCGGCAAATCTACAAGGACTTTGGAATGACAGGAAGACTCCTTCCTGGGATTCAAAGTATACGGTCAATATCAACACGGAAATGAACTACTGGCCGGCGGAGCAGGCCAACCTTTCCGAGTGTCACGAGCCGCTGTTCGATCTGCTCGACGATGTGAAAATTACCGGAGCGGAAGTTGCGAAGGATTTCTACGGAGCAAAAGGGTGGGTGCTGCATCACAACACCGATGGATGGCGCGGTGCGGCTCCGATTAATAATTCGAATCATGGCATCTGGCCGACGGGCGGCGCCTGGCTGAGCACACACCTTTGGGAGCGATACCTTTTTTCAGGCGATGAGCAGTTCCTGCGGGAACGGGCCTACCCCCTGATGAAGGGCGCCTCGGAATTCTTTCTCGATTATCTGTTGGAAGATCCAATGTATGGAAAAGGCTGGCTGGTGAGCGGGCCGAGTAATTCGCCGGAGCGGGGCGGTTTGGTGATGGCTCCGACGATGGACCATCAGATTATCCGCCATTTGCTGAATACGACGGCTGAGGCGGCGGATATTCTGGGCGCTGATACTGATTTTGCCAAACAGCTGCGGAGTACGGCGGTCCGAATTGCCCCGAACGAAGTGGGTGGTGAAGGGCAGCTAAAGGAATGGTTGTACAAAGAAGAACCGAAAACCACGCATCGTCATGTGTCGCACCTCTGGGGTCTGCACCCGGGGTCGGAAATTACAACGCAAACGCCCGAACTTTTTGAGGCCTGTAAAAAGACGCTGGCATTGCGCGGTGATGGAGGAACCGGTTGGTCGCGCGGGTGGAAGGTGAACTTCTGGGCGCGCCTGCGCGATGGCGAGCACATGGAAAAAATCCTGCACGGTTTCTTTAACAACACCAGCGAGAAGGGCGGAGCGGGTTTTTACAATAACCTGTTCGATGCGCATCCGCCGTTCCAGATTGATGGGAACTTCGGGCTGACTGCCGGAATTACGGAGGCGTTGCTGCAGTCGCACCAACGCGACGGAAATGGGAATTACATCATTGATCTATTGCCGGCGCTTGCTCCCGGTTGGCCGGAAGGGTCCGTTTCGGGGCTGCGCGCCCGAGGTGGTTTCGAAGTTTCCATACATTGGAAAAACGGTCGCTTGGTAAAGGCGGAACTCAAGTCCCTATTGGGGAACCCGCTGGTGATTCAGACGGAAACCGGCCCGAAAGTGGTTCATGAAACAACAGAGCCGGGTGCGGTTTACACGGTTAACGCTGATTAGCAGACGTTTATTAGAGAGTTTCTACCCATTCCGTGCGCGATAGCGGCAGCATTTCGAATCCTGCCCGGTGAAGAATTGTGAATAAAAATGGACCGGAAATGCTTTTAACCTGAAGACAAATGGCGTATATAAAAAGCCAGTTGGCAGGAGGTGCATATGAAAGAGTCTACAATATATCCAACGGCAGCGGAAAACAGTGAGATTCTCATGGTTGAAGAACCGGTTGCAATTTTCGGCAAAGTTGACAGTCGCGAGCAGGTAATCAACCGGATTAAAAAAGGCCTGCCCACCGGTAGTTTTGAGAAAGTACGCCAAGAATTCGGGGTAACGGCCGCCGAGCTGGCCGCAACACTCAATATTAATATGCGAACCCTGGCCCGCCGGAAGCAGAGCGGGCGGCTGGACGTGGATGAGTCTGAGCGGGTGTACCGCCTTGCGCGGCTGTTCCAGATTGCACACAACCTGTTTCAGGATCTGGAACTGACGCGCCGCTGGTTTGCCGCTCCGAAAGAGATTTTCGGCGGGTTGACTCCGCTGAACTATGCGGATACCGAGCCCGGTGCACAGGAGGTTGAAAAACAACTCCGCCGTCTGGAGCACGGAGTTTTCTATTAACGGGGAATGTTCATGCTGACGGCCTGGCGACTCGTTCATCGGAATTATCTGGCTTCGGCCTTTAGCGGCGAGGGGGCTCGTCTGGCGGGCGGCCGCTGGAACTCGGAAGGGTTTCCGGTGGTTTACACCGCCGGTTCGCTTTCGCTGGCGATTCTGGAAATTATCGTTCATCTGGAATTCAAGGAAACGTTGAAGCTGTACAAGGCCGTTCCGGTTCATTTTTCGGAGTCGTTGATGGAGGCCATCGATCCGGCTTCCCTTCCGGCAGATTGGAATAAACCCATCCCGCATCCCGCCTCCCAGCTGACGGGCAACCACTGGATTCGCAGCGGCTCATCCGTCGTGCTTCAGGTGCCGAGTGCCATTGTACCCTTGGAATCGAACTTCCTGATCAATCCATCCCACCCGGAGTTGCAACGCCTGGAAATCGGGGAACCAATGGATCTGCCCTTGGATCTGCGCATGGTGGATAAACTTAAATAAGGCTGCTCCGGTAATCCGTGAGTTTATTTGAGTTTCCCAGCCCACTCCGTGCCGGCAGTTAAGAGGGCCTCAAAGCCTTTGTTCTGCATGAACGTTGCACTATGCCCGAGCAGAAGGGTGAAGCATCGACCTTTTCCGAAGTGCCCAGCGAATGCGGTCGGCTCCCATTTTCCTGTGTGCTGTGAATAGGATTCGCTGAGCACGGATGCTTCGGGATGAACGAAAGGCTTGAACCAGAGCTCGTCGGTTATCTGAAAGTTTTGCAGACCGGCCGTGACCGGATGAGTTCGGTCGGCAAACCGCACTTCAAATTCATGCGGCTTCTTGTGTCCAGTCCCGTCTTTCCAGGTCGCGAGGCAGATGGTTTGGTATTCATTCCAGTCATAGAAAGAGGAGGAGCCAGCATGCACGGCCACATGTCCGCCCCCGTTACGTACGAAATCGACATAGGCCTTTTTCAGTTCGTTAGACCACGGCGCCGGTTTGTTTTTACCAAACGCGTTCCAATTGCTGAGCAGGACGTCGTAGTCCGCAAGAAATTCAGTGGTCAATTGTTCGGGGTTGTGGACCACATTGACTTCGAACTTTCCGGAGTCTTCAAGAATCTGTTCGAGAGCCGGAGTGGTCTGCTGCCAATTGTGGTTGTTGGCTCCGCTGAGGATGACGACGCGGGATTTAGTCCAGTTGTCCCATTGCCCGTTTGCTGCTTGCGCAGTCAGTGGTTTTTGGGAAACCACCAGGCGGTATCGAAGGGTCAGTGTTTCGCCGTCCGCGATGGTGTGCGGGCCATCGTGGATGACGGCCGGGCTGAAGTAGGGCATGCCGGGGGCCAGATACCATTTGGCCGGATGGTTCCGGTTGGCGGGGTGATCCATGAAGAGCAGGCTTCCGCCTTCGGGCGACTTAAAGAGCGTCCAACGTGCTGCTTTGCGGGAGGCATTGGTTTGGTTTTCGCTGTTAAGGAATGTGCCGTCGATCATGTCCTTATTCATACGAACGGACCAGCCCGCATAGCCACCCCAGCTTTTGCCGTTCGGTTCGCCGGGAAGGGGCGTACGATCAAGAACGACCTCTTTTTCCAAGGCCTGGAAGTCGGAGGTCCAGTCGATGGTGTATGCGCCAGAAGGGTCGGACGGTGATATGGTTATGGCGCGGTGTTCCCGCATGATCACTTCGTCGCTGCCCGACGGGGCATATTCCAGTTTCAGTTTAAGATGAACCGCCTGCCCTGCTGTGACGGTCCTATCAACGTCAACGATCCGCGTTTCGCCTTCTGATTTTCCGGTCTGGCGGTCTTCTTCCCAATAGTTCACCCCATTAATATATTTCCATGAGAACCAGACGCCGCGGTGCCAGGGGTGGTCCTCTGGCCGAAGGTCGGTGAACGCGGTTCCATCGGGGGGTGCGAGCGGATGGAAGTACGGTTTCCCCTCCGCCGGATCATGGTTATAGGTCCAGAGCACCTTTTCATTCCGTTCTGCAGAAATGGAGTGGGGAAGTTTCTTAATTTCCACCTCCGCGAATACGGAGGAAGAAATCAGGACCATGTAGAGCAGGAATTTTTTCATTAGATCATCAGTTTGTCGAATGGCGCGCGCATGTCGCGATGCATCATTTTTACGGCAGCTTCGCTGCCGACGACCGTTTCTTTCTTTGCGTCCCATTTCAGTGCTTCGCCGGTGCGGATGCCGATGTCGCCGAGGTGGCAGATGGTGTCGGACTTGATGGCCGACTCCAGATTGGCGACAGGCTGCTTACGCGACAGCACACTGTTGATGAAGTCGGTCCCGTGTCCGCCGGTACTCGGAGCCAGACGGCGTGGGCCCGGATCCTTCGCTTTTCGGCGAATGTCTTCGCTCGAACAGGCCAGACCCGAGCGCGATACCGCGATCCAGCCTTTGTCGCCGACAAACTGGGTGCAGTTTCCGAACTTCCCGATCTTTTCAATGTCCGGAGCCTGCTTCTTCGCCATTGCGGTATGCGTATCCGTGAACCAGAGTTTGATGCCGTTGGCGTAGACCGCCTCCATGTCCCAGTGCGTGGCCGCGTTAAAGAGGCCGTCTGGAGTCGGGATTTTACCGGTGGTTTTATAATCAACCGGAATGCCGAGATTCAGCTCGTCGGCCCACCACTGCAACTGATCGACCGGATGCGCGCCCCAGCCGGCAATGAAGCCAATGGCGTAGTCATAGTTATACCACACACCGCTTCCCTTCAGGCAGCGGGCTGCAGAGAACGGAGCCTCGGGAGCCGGCCCCAGCCACATGTTCATATCAAAACCTTCCGGCACCGGTTCCGTTGCGAGGGAGCCACCGCTGCCGCCCTGCGGTGCCCAGACGAAGACCTCTTTCACATCGCCGATATGGCCGTTGAGCACGAGGTCGATGCCCATGCGCAGATGCTGCTGCGAGCGCTGCTGCGTACCGTACTGGAAAACGCGGTGGTACTTGTCGACAATCTGCCGCGATGCGAGATTCTGCTCGAGACTCAGGCCCAGCGGTTTTTCGCAATAGACGTCTTTGCCTGCCTTGGCGGCGGCGATGGAGATCGGCACATGCCAGTAGTCGCCGGTCGCCACGTGTACGGCATCGAGGTCGTCGCGGGCAATCAGTTCGCGGAAATCATTATAGTGGGATTTCGCCCCCCATTCCTGCGCTTTCCTAACGCGCCGCTCTGTGTTGGGGTCGCATGTTGCAATGACTTCCGACTTATCGTATCGGACATATTCAATGCAGGCGCCCGAGCGTCCACCGCAGCCGATCGCACCGACGGTGACGCGGTTACTTGGCGAGGCCTTGCCGTTTTTTCCCAGTGCAGAGGCCGGGATGATGGAAGGGAAGCCCGCGGCGGCACTCAGGACGGCGGACGTTTTTAAAAAGTTCTGTCTATTTACTTTCATCATTAATCTCCTTAAGCGATCCACTCTTTCAGACGTTCGATGGATGTTTTAATATTGTCCTCTCCCGCAATCTCGAGGGTGGTCGCACCATCAAAACCTACTGCTTTAAGTTCATTTACAATAGCGGGTATGTCAATCACACCATCGCCCAACGGGATGATGGCCATGCCGCAGCCGAATTCCTTGCCGCGTTTCTCGTTCCACTCTTCGGGCATATCTTTCCAGTGGACGTGGTGAATCCGTTTGCCCAAGCGTTTCATATAGTCAATCGGCTCCGCGCCGCCGAGCCAGCTGTTGCCGGTATCGAGGCAGATGCCGACGGTGTCTTCGTGGCCGAGTTTGTTCAACAGCTTTTCCATGTGGTCGACGTTGTCGGTCACCTGTCCATGGGTTTCGATCAGCAGTTTAACACCCAGCTCTTCCGCCCAGCGGATCGGTTCGTAGAGGCGTTCGGTGATGGCAAAAATCTGTTCGTCGATGGTGAGGTTGTTGCCGAATGCTGTTTTGGGATCGCCTTCTGTGGTGATGACATGCCTGATGCCGCATTCGGCCGCAAGCCGGATGGCCTTAATGATTTGGTGTGTGGAATAGACGTCCGGCGAAACCGGGTCGAGCAGGTTGGCGTGTGCGCAGAAAGCGGTCAGTTCGATTCCGGCGTCTGCGGCCATTTTTCTGATTTTGGCCGGATGGCTGTCGAGGCTGACGGTTTCAGCAAAGCCGTATTCCGCGCCGAGGCTGCCGCCGTCGTGGTTGTCGGTGACGTCGGCATAGTCCACGCCCATTTCCTTAATTAATTTAAGCTGTTCAGCCACGGGCAGAAACGGCTGTACCAATGCAAAACATCCAATCTTCATGTCTGACTCCTTTTCCAATGATTGGAAGAAACTATCAGCCAAAGCGACTCCTGTCGTTCTGATCTGAACAGTGAAGGATTTTGAACATTTTGCTTTTCACATCCCCCGATTTTCCTATTCTTCACGCATGAATCAGGAGCGGGTTCCAATCTATCGAGAACAGGGCAGGACCTATCATGCCGATAGTTGCGATCCGCTGATCGAGGCCGTGGAGAACGGTGAGCTGGAACTGGCCGCGCTCGGGCGAGCGACTTATCCGGGGGAGCGGCTTCCTGAGAAGGCACTGCCCGGATTGCAGTCGGTCGGCTACTGGGATGCCAAGCAGGATCAGAGCTGGGGATTGCCGTGGCATCGCAACGAGGGCATTGAGCTCTCCTTTCTTGAAACCGGAACCATGCCCTTTTCAGTTGACGGCATGGAACTGAATCTCACGGCCGGGTCGCTGGCCATCACCCGGCCGTGGCAACCGCATCGGCTCGGACGTCCGAACATTGGAGTCGGCCGGTTGCACTGGATCATTATCGATGTCGAGGTGCGTCAACCGCATCAGGAATGGAACTGGCCGGACTGGCTGGTCATCCTGCCCGAAGACCTGGCCGAGCTGACCGCTTATCTTCGGGAAAACGAGGCGCCGGTGTGGAATGCGACCGATGAGATTCAGGACTGCTTTCGGCAGATCGGGAAAACGATTCTGGAGAAAAAAAGCCCGTCGCGCCTGGCCGTCTATACCAACGAGCTGTTGCTGCATTTGCTGGAGCTGTTCCGCGAGCAGAAGATTTCGCGAACCAAATCGCTCACCGATGCCCAACGCAGTGTCGAACTGTTCCTGCCTTCGCTGAAAGCCAGCTATGCCGACGAATGGACGCTAGATTCGATGGCTGAAAGCTGTGGGTTGGGGATCACGCGTTTTGTGCACTACTGCAAACAGATCACCAATCAGACGCCGCAACAGCATCTTAATGCGGTCCGGCTGGGCGCGGCGGTGATAATGCTCAAATCAGAGCCGGATAAAAGCATCACGGATATCGCCTTCCACTGTGGATTCTCGACGAGCCAGTATTTCGCAACGGCTTTCCGGAAGCAGCACGGCTGCACGCCCCGGGCGTATCGCATGCAACAATCGGGCTAATTGGAATCAAATTGGAGTTGCGGAATTTTCCAAGGTCTGGAAGCGTGCCTGCATGAAATATTTTTTATTCGATATCGGAAACGTACTCACCAATTTTAATTTTCCGCACCTGCTGCAGACTTATGCCGACCACTCCGGGCAGCCGTTGGGGCCGCAGACCGACCGGGATGAAGAAATGTATCTCAAGGTAGAAACCGGGGAACTCAGTGAGCCGGACTATGTGGACTATCTGAACGAGGCGAAGGGGCTGAGCTGGACCACGGACAATCTTCATATGGTCTGGCAGGAAATGTTTTCGCTGAATACAACAGGAATGGCTCTGCTTGAAAAGGCGAAGGAATCCGATGCCGCCGTCTACACGCTCAGCAATATCGCGAACTATCATGAGCGGGCCATTGAGCATAACTGGAGCGGTTTCTTTGACGGGATGGATGGTTATTTCATGTCGTACAAAATGGGCGTCCGCAAACCCGATGCGCGGATCTATGAAATGGTGCTGGAAAAGCTGGGGGTTTCCGGTGACCAGTGTTTCTTTATTGATGATCTTGCGGATAATATTGCCTCAGCCCGTGCTGTGGGTATTGAGGGGCACCAGTTCATTCCGGAAAACTATACGTCCGTAGTGCAAGCTGCTCATGAATTCTTTGATTGGTAGAAAACTATGATCCGACGACTCTTGACTCTATGGGTATTTGGTATGATCGCACTCCCGGCAATTTCGAAACCGATTAACGTGCTGATCGTCGATGGGTTCAGCAATCATGATTGGAAGCACACGACACAGCTCCTCCAAACTATTCTGGAAGCGAACGGTGAAATGCAGGTGACGGTCTCTACCTTTCCTGGGATTGGAAAACCCGAATTAGCCCAGTGGAGTCCCGAGTTTAAAAACTACGATGTGGTCATTCAGAACTGCAACGACATCAAAGGGCATGAACGCTGGCCCGGGTATGTGGAAAAAGGGCTGGAGGATTTTGTTAAAAGTGGCGGCGGCCTTTATGTCTTCCACTCCGCCAATAATTCGTTTCCCCAGTGGAATGAATATAACCGGATGATCGGGCTGGGCTGGCGTGCGAAGGATTTCGGTTATGCAATCACGCTGGATGATGCCGGGGCCATAACCCGGGTTCCGCCGGGCGAGGGGGATCGGACCAGTCATGGCAAGCGGGTGGATGCTCTGCTGACTCGTCTGGGCGATCATCCCATTCATGCAGGCTTTCCCCGTCAGTGGGTGGCCGCCGATATTGAGATCTATCGCTATGCACGCGGCCCGGCTGAAAACCTGACGGTGCTCTCGTTCGCAAAGGATGAAAAGACGGGGCTTAACTTTCCGATTGAATGGACGGTCGATTATGGCAAAGGGCGGGTTTACAACTCTACGCTCGGACATGTCTGGCACGACCAGAAAGGTCCGCTTGGAATGCAGTGTGCAGGGCACCAAACCCTGATCCCACGGATTGTCCAGTGGGTGGCCGGAAAAGAGATCGACGCAACGCTTCCTCCGGATTTCCCGACGGCTGAAGCAGAGAGCCTGCGTCCGATTCCTGAAAAGTAGAACTAGAGCATTCTCATGGGAGTTTGTCGTATGCAAACAAGGCCGCCAGGATGGCGGCGATACGTACCGCAGGCTTCCAGCCTGCCTTGATGCGACAAACTAAACGGAACCTGCTCTAGTTGTCTTTAGCGCCGGCTTTGATCCAGGCGGCGACTTTTGCAATCTCTTCGGCGCTGAACTTGGCTTCATCGGCTTTTGCCGGCGGCATAACAATGTTGCGTTTGCCGAATTTGACTTCCTGCTTCAGCACCTTAATCAGGCCGCTTTCTTCCGGCTTGCCGGCCACAATCGGTCCGCCGACTTTTCCCAGAATATCTTTTTTCGTGTTGAAAAAGGCGCCGCCTTTAATGGCTCCGCGAATGCCGCTGTCCGGAGCATGGCAGGTGCCGCACGAGCGCTGAAACAGCGGCATCAGATCTTTTTCAAGGGACACATCTTCAGCCGAGGCTGAAAGGGCGGCGAATCCGGCAATAACGGCGACTGTAACTTTTCCAATCATTGGAAGCTCCTTGTTTGATTGTTGAGACTGATTCTCAACAGACGAGCGAAACTTACAAGAAAAATTTCCTGACATTGGAATATAGCGGTTTCCAGGGATTGGAACTTCATTCATGAATGAATCCCCAGCTTCTGCTGCATGTCTTCGAGCGAAATACCCTTGGTTTCCGGCACCATTAATTTTATCCAGACGAGTTGAAGTACCATCATAAAGCAGAAGAAACCAAAGACGGTGGCCGGTGAAAAGGCTGCCACCATTTTCGGGAAGAAGAGGGTGAGCAGGGCGGCGAAGACCCAGTGTGTGGAGCAGCCCAGCGTTTGGCCGGCCGCCCGGTTACGGTTGGGAAAAATTTCGCTGATGAATACCCAGATTACAGCGCCCTGGCCAACCGCGTGCGCGGCGATGAACGCAAAAATACAGGTAGGGACGATGGCATAGCTTTCAGTTTTGAAGGCCCAGGCACACAGACCGAGCGAAGCGATGTAGCCGATCGATCCGATGTAGAGCAGGGTGCGGCGGCCCAGCCGGTCGATCAGCCACAGGCCGACGAAGGTGAAGATCAAATTGGTGATGCCGATGCCGATCGATTGCAGCAGCGCAGCCTGTTCGCCGAGTCCGGTCATTTCAAAGATCCGCGGAGCAAAGTAGAGCACCGCGTTAATGCCCGAAAGCTGGTTGAAGAAAGCGATCAGGAATGCGAGCAGGATCGGCTTCCGCAGGCGCATGGTGAAAAACTTCGGGGAGTCGGTCTGTTTCGGGACGGTTGCGGCCACCTCGTCGGCCAGGATTTCGAGTTCAGTTTCGGTGGCAGCGGGGTTGATCCGCCGGAAGACATCGATGCCGCCCGTTCGGTCGCCGCCGTGGGTGATGAGCCAGCGCGGGCTTTCGGGCAGGCCGAAACAGAAGAAGGTGTAGACGAGCGCCGGAATCGCCTCGACCCCTAGCATCCAGCGCCAGCTGTTATCTCCCGCGTCCGCCAACAGGGCATTGGAAAGGAAAGCGACCAGAATGCCGAAAACAATATTGAACTGGAACATGCCGGCCAGCCGGCCGCGGAAGTCGGGCGGAGAGATTTCGGAAATATAGAGCGGGGCGGCAATGGTGGAGATGCCGACGCCGATGCCGCCGATAAGGCGGGCCATCATGAAGGAGTAGACTTCCGGAGCATAGGCCGAACCGACGGCGGAAATGAAGTAGAGGATGCCGATCGAGGTCAGCGTCTTTTTCCTTCCCAGTTTTTCGGTGGGCCAGCCGCCGATCAGTGAGCCGAGCACGGTGCCCCAGAGCGCCATGCTGATGGCCAGCCCGTGGATACCCGGCTTGAGCTTCCAAAGGTTCTGAATCGTTTGCTCGGCACCGGAGATCACCACGGTGTCGAAGCCGAACAGGAAACCGGCCAGTGCCGCGGTAATCGCCCAGAAAAACAGTTTTTTGTTATGCATCGCTCCTGCTCCCATATCGGTACTGGATGACCTGAGCATCCAGATTGAGTGAACTATAGCGACATATCATCTCTATAGAAGCGTATAAAGGGTGGATGTTTCGGAGCGACTGCTTTCATTGAAACAAAAAAAGCCCCGCGACATGCGCGGAGCTTTTGAACTTCCAATGATTGGAAGATTTAGTCGGCCAGCACTTCGTTCAGGCGGGCGGCGAAGCCAGCCGGATCGGAGATCTTGGCGCCGGAGGCGATGACCGCCTGGTCGTGCAGCAGGTGCGTCAGGGTTCCAATCTTCGGATCTTTCGCATCGGCCTCGTAGAGGGACTGCACCTTTTTCACCACGGCATGTTCCGGGTTGAGCTCCAGCACGCTTTCGCGCGGCGGAACTTCCTGCCCCATGCGGCGCATCATTTCTTCAATGTGCGGGCTCATGGACATTTCGTCGCCCACGAGTACGGCGGCGGAATCTTTCAGGCGGGTCGTCAGTTTGACTTCTTTAACGCCGTCGAGCAGATCCTTGGCATAGCCAATGAAGCCTTCGAAGGTTTTCTCTTCGTCTTTCAGGGCATCCTTGTCATCGAGATCGCCTTTGTTGACGGCTTTGAGCTTCTTGCCTTTGTATTCCATCAGTTGCGGGATCACGAAGTCGTCGATCGGATCGATCATCAGCAGCACTTCTTTTCCGTCGGCTTTGAAGGACTCGAGGTAAGGGGAGTTCTCGATGGAGCCGCGGTTTTCGCCGGCGAGGTAGAGAATCTCTTCCTGATCGTCGGCCATGTTTTCCACGTAGTCCGCAAAGCAGGTTTTTTCGCCGGCTTTTTTGTTGGTGGATTCAAACAGCAGCAGGTCAGCAATCTTTTCTTTGTTTTCCCAATCGCTCTGCAGGCCTTCTTTCAGGATGGCGCTGAAGTTTTCATGGAAGATTTCGAATTCCTTGTAATCCTTCTTCTTCATCTGAGCCAGCGTTTTGAGTACGCGGGATGTCAGGTTTTTGCGGATTTTATCCAGCATCGGGTTTTCCTGCAGAATTTCGCGGGAAACATTCAGCGGCAGGTCGGAGGAATCAACCACGCCTTTAACGAAGCGCAGGTAGCCCGGAAGCAGGTTGTCGAATTCGTTGCTGATGAATACGCGCTGAACGTAGAGGTTCAGGTGCGCCTTCGGATCGTTGTTCATCATCATATCGAACGGTTTGTGTTCGGGGATGAAGAGCAGGGCCTTGAACTCGATCGCGCCTTCGGCATTGTAGTGAATGGTTTCAGCCGGCGAGTTGGTGTCGTGGGAGATGTGCTTGTAGAACTCACCGTATTCTTCATCGGTGATTTCGCTCTTCGCACGCAGCCAGATCGCTTTCTGGGTATTGATCTGCTCTTCCTTTTCCTCTTCGATTTCCGTCTCTTCGTCCTTTTCTGTCTTCAGCAGGACGACCGGGTGTTCGAGGAAGTCGGAGAACTTTTTAACGGTGGACTTAATGGTCCATTCGTTGAGGTATTCCGCGGCATCTTCTTTCAGGTGCAGGGTGATTTCGGTACCGCGCTCGGCCTTGTCGGCATCGCCCAGCGTAAAGCTTCCAGTTCCTTTGGATTCCCACTTAACCGCATCTTCGCCATGGGCTTTGGTGACCACGGTCACATCATCGGCCACCATGAAGGAGGCGTAGAAACCAACACCGAACTGACCGATCAGATCCGGGTTGTTTTCCAGATCGGCTTCCTTGGCTTTGGCCAGGAAGGCTTTGGTGCCGGAGTGGGCAATGGTGCCGAGGTTTTCAATGACCTGCTCGCGGGACATCCCGATCCCGTTATCACAAATCGTCAGCGTCTTCGCTTCTTCATCGGCGCGCAGGGAAATTTTCCAGTCGGAATGACCTTCCAGGATCGCGTCGTTATTCAGCCCTTCGAAGCGGACTTTATCGATCGCGTCGCAGGCATTGGAAATGAGCTCGCGGAGGAATACCTCGCGATGGGAATAAAGTGAGTGGGTGATGAGATGAAGCAACTGCTCCAGCTCGGTCTTGAACTGCATGGTTTCTTCAGCCATTTTATATCTCCTTGTTACGGTTATTGCAAAAACACGCGCGAAACTACGAAAGCCGGAAGCAGGGTTCAAGCCTGCGTGCAAATATTTTTGGCTGTGAAAGAAAGGTTGGGCTCTATATGGTTCACTTAACTCTTCGGGGATCGGTGAATGGAAGAACTGGGCATAGAATTTATTTTGGATGTCGTTGGGCAGCAGCTGCCTGCCGCAGGGGTCGAGTTTCTTATGATCGGCGGCCATGCAGTGAACCACTATGGCTACAGCCGTGCCACGATGGATATCGACTTCATGATCGCAGCGATCGATGTAGAAACGGTTCGTTCCATAATGAAAAATGCCGGTTTTTTGAATATTTCCCAGTCTGAAAACGTTGTCTTCTTCAGTAATCCAGACCTTCCAGTGCGGGTGGACTTTTTGCAGGTTGATCATAAAACCATGCTTGAATTATTGAATCGATCCCAGCGGATTGAGTATGGCGGACAGGAGTTAAGGGTGCCCTGCCTGGAGAACCTTATTGCCATGAAGTTGTTCGCCCTCAAAAGCGGTTCGCCAAAGCGGGAAGAAAAAGATTTTCCCGACATTGTGAATTTAGCCGTCGAGCACCAGCTGGATCTAGAAGAGACCTTAAAGCCTCTGTGCAACCAGTTTGCTGACGAAAACATATACATCAGGCTGGTTGAACATATCCGGGGGGCGAGCAATGCTTAAGTTTCCAATCCTTGGAAGAGAGCCGGAACCTCCGGTACGGAAAATGACATCGCACGAATTTATTCAGTATTGCGAGTTCTGTCTGGAAAATAACTCCCGCATCACTCCGGAAAACTGCCTCGCCCGTAAAACAGGAGAAGAGGCTATTAAGATTCCGTTCCGCCTTTAGAGTCGGTGTAGTCTTCTTTCTCGATCAGGCAGGGGATGCGGGGCACGGCGGGTAAAAACTTGACTTTATATCCCTTTGTACATAGATCATGAATATGAAAAGTTTTATATATGCATTACTGTTGTTCGGACTTGCTCTCAATGCGTCTGCCGCCATTAAAACCTGGACCAATACGAAGGGGAAAACCATTCGAGCTGAATTACTCCGGGTGGATGGCGATGAAGTTGTTCTTAAGTTCAAAGGCAGGGAAGTAAATCTGGCGATTAAGGAATTGTCGGATAAGGATCGCCAGTTCATTCGCGAATGGGTTGAAGATCAAGATGCTGGAAAGCCAGAGGACTCCGCCTCGCCAGCCGTGTCTTCTGCCTCGGAACCGTGGCTTTTCGGAACGCTTCTGCAGTGCAACGGTAAAGTCCAAACGGTCGAAAAGGCACTCAGCCGCAAGACGATCAAGGAGGTTTCCCGCGAATTGGAAACTCCCCATTCATTGAAGATAGGTCTCGCGCTTCCTAAAGGGTTCGATCCCTCAAAGCCGCAGCGGGTCGTGTGGGTAAGCGGGGCGATCAATAGCGCCCAGCAGCGGGCAAAAGGCAATATCGGAGCCATGAACCCCTTTGTCAAAACAGCTATCGCGGCGGGGTGGGCGGTCATTGCTGTGGATACCGACAACGGGAATCCCCGGAAGGAAGACAATGTACTGGATCAAGGCGGGGATCTGGCGGTTCAGACCGAGGGGATCGATGCTCTCAAGGCCGCGTGGCCGGGCTTTAAAGACTGGGAGTTTATCTCTGTTGGCCATTCCGGCGGTGCGAAAGGCTCCTTCTATCGACTGGGCGACTTGCTGGCTTCTGATTTGAAGGTGATCGGCCTGTACCTCTCCGGGTGCAATCAGAATATGACCGACAGCGCGAAGGAAGAAACGGGTTACAGCAAGTCCGACCGCCGGCGGGTCAAGGTGTGGATCAGCAATGGAGAAAACGATGGCATCTCTACGGTCCAGCACGCTAAGAACCTCAATCAAAGTGTCAAAGCCTCCCGCTATGGCGATATCCGCCTGGAACTTCATGCACGGGGGCATGTGATCGATCAGGAAAGCTATGCTCAGGCTTTGAAGTGGTTTGCCAATCCTGACAGTTAATCAGCAAGCGCCCCAATTGGTGGGTGATAGACCCAATAGTCCTGTTCGCGCGTTCCAGGGTCTGGAAACGGCCGAGCCTTTATAACTGATTCCTTAGGGCGTTGCCGTGGAGCGGCTCAACGGCTATTCTCCTTTTTCCGCTCAGAAAACCGCGAAAACAGGACGTGCTATGTCGCAGAATTTTAAATCTCACAGTTTAGTTTTATTCAAAAAAGGTCCGGCCCTCGTTGATCAGGTCGGCGATAAAATCGCCATTCAGACGGCCAATGGAAAAAGTGTCAAAGTCCGCCCGAAAGATATTCAGCTGCTTCATCCGGGGCCGCTGAAGAGCCTCGGCGATCTGCAGCAGACGCCGCAGGGCAATGTGGAAGAAGCGTGGGAACTGCTGCAGGGCGAAACGGTGGAACTGGCCGAGCTGGCCGATTTTATCTATGGCGAGGCCTCGCCGGTGACGGTCTGGCATGCCTGGCAAGTGCTGGAAGAAGCCGTTTATTTTACGGGTTCCATTGATCAGGTTGCGACCCGAACAGAAGCTGAGGTGGATGCCATTCTCAGCAAGCAGCGGGAAAAAGAAGAGGAAGCCGCCCGTTGGGATGCCTATTTACAGCGCGTCAAAGACCGCACGGTTCAGCCGGAGGATTTTCCTCACTTGAGCGATCTGGAGCGACTGGCCTACCGTAAGGCCTCCATGAACCGCACCCTGAAAGCGCTCGGAATTGAAGTTACGCCGGAAAAGGCGCACCGGCTGCTATTGCAGCTGGGCTTGTGGAATGATGCCGTGAATCCCTATCCGGCCCGGTTTGATTGCGCCACCACGCAACCGGAGCTGGAGGTGCCGGAGCTGCCGGAAGAGCAGCGCGAGGATCTGACGGCGCTGGAAACGTATGCCATCGACGATGACAACTGCTCCGACCCGGACGATGCCATCAGCCTCGACGGGGAGTATCTATGGATTCATGTGGCCGATGCCGCCGCGCTCATTAAAGCCGACTCGCCCCTTGATGTGGAAGCCCGGGCACGCGGCGCCAATTTGTATTTGCCCGAAATCGTCATCAATATGCTGCCCGAGCCCGTTACCTCTGTTCTGGGGCTGGGCTTGCAGGAGGTATCGCCGGCGCTCTCCTTTAAAATCGGGGTGGGGGATGGCGGAACGCCTATTTGTTCAAAAATCATTCCGAGCTGGGTTCGTGTTCAACAACTCAGCTATTCTGCTGCGGATGAACTGATGGATAATACTCCTTTCCAGGAAATGAATCTCATCACCGAACGGTTTCGGGAACGTCGGATCCTGCAGGGAGCCGCCCGTATCAACCTGCCGGAAGTGAAGCTGAAAACCACGGTTGACGGGGAGCTCTATAATCTCTCCGCCTCGCATGAACTCAACTTCAGGCAACCGGATGATTTCTCCGTTGAAATCAGCGACCTGCCGCGATTGAAAAGCCGCGACATGGTCACCGATGCCATGCTGATGGCCGGCGAGGCGGTTGCAGACTTCCTCATTAAAAATGAGATTCCCGCTCCATTTGCCTGTCAGCCGCCGCCGGACGAACCCTTCACACCGGGAAGCATGGCCGAAATGTTTGCCTATCGCAAAAAGTTCAAGCGCTCCGGGCTGCATCTCGAGCCCGACTGGCATGCCGGACTCGGGCTCGAACGCTACACGCGGTCCACCAGCCCGTTGCGCCGCTACTCCGACCTGTTGGTTCACCAGCAGCTTCGTGCGTTTATTGCCGGTGAACCCTTAATCAGTGAAGCTGATATGTTGGAGCGTATGTCTCAGGCTGAAGTCGGCGGGGGCAATACCGCCATGGCCGAGCGCCTGAGCAACCGGCACTGGACGCTGCTGCATATGCAGCAGCATCCCGAAACCATCTATCGCGGAGTGGTGGTCGATAAACGCGACGACCGGGGCACCGTGCTGATTCCGGATCTGGCCATCGATGTGAAAATGCGCCGGATAGGCGATGTTGAACTCGATGATGAGGTTGATGTCCAGCTCCTGCAGATCAACCTTCCCGAGCTGGATTTTACCTGCCGAATGGTGTGATGCGGAATCGGCCGGAATGAAAACAGCTGATCCCCTCATTACATAAACAGGTTCGAATGCAGGTGTGGAGTTCTGAATGATGAATAGAGACTTGCTCAAAATAACAACCATTTTATTCGCTGTCGCCTGCACCGCTTTGGCGCACGGGGAGCCGCAACCGCGTTCCGTTCTGCTGGTGACACAAGGCGAGGGTGCGGGATGGCAGGATATGGCCTATCTGGCGGCGGTTCCGGCATCCACCGTGGCGAACAACGGAAATGCGGCGGCCATTGCACTGGAGCCCGCAAATTCCATTCCCCGGGAGGTGGATGACTATCTTCTTCGCTTCAAACCCGATTATGTTTACCATCTCGGATCCACTGCGCTGTCCCGGAAACCGGTAGCCGGCCTGTTGCGGCAGCTTTCCGTTACGTCGGCCGATGCCGCGGCCATTGCACTTTCCTCCGTCTTCTGGAAATCCAGTGAGCGGGTGGTGCTCTGCAACGAAGATGACTATGGCTCTGCGTTGATGGCCTCCACGTTGGCGGCCCGGTTGCGTGTTCCGCTTTTTTTCAGTGGAAGGGAAGGGGTGTCCAAAGCAACGGTAAAAAGAATACAGCAACTGGGCGTGAAAGAGCTCATTTTTATCGGGAAGGCGCCGAAGGGGATCCGGGCGATTGAGCTGAGCGACGCGGCGGCGGTTCTGGCCTGGATGAAGACTCAGAGATTTGAAACACCTTACTTTGCGTTGGTGAATGTCCGCGACCGCAGCGGCACAACCATTCCCCGCCTATCGCTTGCGGCGCCGTTGCTGGCTTCGCTGCGAAACGGCATGGTGGTCCCGTTTGATTTCGATATCCTATGGCGCGTTCCCTTTCATGGCACTGAACAGAAAGACGATATGCCGAAGGGCCAGAAGGCGCCCAGTCATGGTGTTCTTGAGGTCCCGGAGGGAAAGGTTGCTTTTGCACTGACCTATGGCACAACCTCGGACGACGGCTCCCGCATTCGCTATACTGCCGGGGGGATTCCGGTAGGAACCTCCGGCGGCGCATCGACCGGGCCCTATCTCCAACTGGATCTGAATGCCGACGGCGCTTTCGACGGACCGGATGAAGGTCCATTCGACCGAAGTTGCTGGGTACCCCTGTTTGGCAAAAACTATCACCTCGATTTCGGCAACGGGCGGAGACATGCCGCATGCGACCTTTCCGTCAGCAGCGATCATGTTGAATTGATTCTCGGCGAGCTGCGCGACCTCTACGTCCAGTCGGGCATACCGCAATACCTTTGTCTCGTCGGATTCCCGGATGCAATTCCGCAGGCCATTCGCGATTACAGGACGTTTGACCTGACCTCGGATCTGCCCTACGGCAATGTGGACGACGACCTTTTCAGCGAAATCTCGGTGGGGCGCATCATTGGAGAAAGCGCCACCTTCGCCACATTGCATGCCAGCCGCATTGCAACATACGATGCGTTGCGCAGCGCCGACTGGAGCGGAAAAGCGGGACAGTCGGCCTGGGAGCAGACCTTCGGCAGCCTCTTCGGGAATGCGGGGCTCGATGCCTCCGCCCGCCAAACCGTAGAGGATCTCAAATGGGAGGTTCCTCCTACGAAGAAAAAGAAGGGAAAGCGGGTGGACTCTTTTGATGCCGACTCACCGATGACCCACGTTGGCTTCCTCTCCCACGCGAATCATTCGTGGTGGAAGGGCCTGGGTGGAGCCTACGATATGAATTCCACCACCTTGCTGGCGCCGGCCGTGGTTGAGTCCAGCGGCTGCCTGACCACGACGCTCGACTATGAGCCGGACTTCCGTTCGGTGGTGTCCAGATTGTTCCGCAACGGTGCCGTGAGTTTTGCCGGGCAGACCCGCCCCGGAATTGCCCAGCAATTCCCTCAACGGTCCGGATTTTGGAACGGGGTGCTCAGCGGCAGTTCCATTGGTGAGGCGCACCGGGAAACTCAAAATATGATGGCGCATATCGCCCTTGAAACGGAGCAGTCTCCCTGGAGTGGCGAATATTACCAGCTGCAGATTCGTTCGCTGTTTGGCGACCCCGCCTTTACACCGCGGTCAACCCCGACCATGAAGACGGCACCCGCCCGGGTGGATGTGGCGGGCAGCCGGGTTTCCGTGCATGCGCCGGAAAATTGGTCGAACCAGGAAAAATTTGTTCCGAAGGATTGGAAGGAATGGTACGGAAAACCCCTCTACGTATTGCGCGGCTCCGGAGCCTATGCAACGTGCGCCTGGAGCAACAAAAAGGGACGTGATGAAGAGGTCGTCTATGTCAACGCCGAGTTCACCACCCGGAAACGGGTAAAATCAATCCGCCAGATTCAATCACTGCCCGAGCCCCTTGGCTGGAATGAAAAATATACGGTCGATGAAAATTTCGACGGGTCACGGACCTACCGCTGGCGGGTGCGGTTGGTCGACTTCGATCAGGTTACCGGCACCATCGTAAACGAAGTCGAAAGCATCGACTTCCGGGTCGATTTCGGGACACATGATCGGTAGGTCTTACGAAAGGAGTTTATGAACCTGTTCGAGCAGTTCCGGCGCAGACTGTCCCCGGGCAAAGCCGGCCAGAGCCACGCCCGCCGCGTGAACCTCTGCGCTTAGGATCTCTTTTTTGTTTTCCAGCAGGGCGGCCAGCTCATCTGTAGAAGCGGGATAGCCAAAGAGCTCAAGGTCGGCACGGATGGTCGAAAGTAATTCCTCGTGGGATTTGTTCTCGGCGAGTCCTTCTATGATTTGGAAGAGGATAAAGTCCGCAACCCGTTCGTCGCCCGATTTGCTCAGGCGATTTCTAAATTCGTCGTAATCGAAGCGGCACCGGGCACTATCCGTAATCGCGGCCCACACTAAATCTTCAGCTTGTCTCATCGTACGCCTAGTCCGCTTCTGCAATCTGGGCTTCGACCTCTTCATCGAAGTAGGCCTGGTCGAGCAGCTCTTCCGCCCAGTGTTCGTTGGCGAGGCGTTTGAGCATCCGGGCCGACATAATCTGAACGGCGGGAATTTCGGACCAGATGGCATTGTTGAGGCAACGCCAGTGATCGGCCTTCATGCGCTTAGGTTTTTCGATCTGCTCGCGGCAGGTTTCGCAAAGAAACAGGCACTGGTCGGCAGTGACCACATCGGATTCCGGCGGCACTTCAAAAACAGCCAGTTTCACCCCGTCCGCTTCGCATAATTCACATTTGGCGCGGGATCGGCGCACCAGCTCTTTTGCCAGAAAATTGAGTTCATTTTTTCGCTGTTGATGTTCGTCATATCCTCTGGCCATTGTCCGTCTCCTTGGTAAGGCTCTTCAACGGGGATTTAATTGAACACCCGCTACGCTAAAGATCGCAAAGACAGCAAAGCGGATTCTTCGCGAACTTTGCGAGCTTCTGTTAATTAATTCCTGATGAGCGGTACTTTCTCTGACCGGTTCCGGATTGAGTTCTGGCGGCGAACGGCTAGGGTGTGGCGCATCAAACCAAGGAACACTATGCCATTTTCTAAACTCGGACTTCTAGACCCCATGCTGCGTGTGGTGGAGGCGGCGGACTACCGCGAGCCCACGCCGATCCAGCAACAAACCATTCCACTGATTCTCGAAGGCATGGATCTGATTGCGCAGGCCGAAACCGGGACCGGCAAAACCGCCGCGTTTGCGTTGCCGATTCTTCAGCGTTTGAGTGCCATCGAAACCGCTCCGCCGCCGTGTTCGCCCCGTGTTCTGGTGCTGGCTCCCACGCGCGAACTGGCTCAGCAGGTGGCCGGGACGTTTAACGGATTTGCAAAAAATATGTCGCATGAGATCGGTGTAACCACGGTGATCGGCGGTGCGGATATTGAGGAGCAGGTACGTCAGTTGGAAGACGGGACCGATATTGTGGTGGCCACGCCCGGACGGTTGCTCGAACTGGTGCGTGAAAAGGATATCTTTTTTCTGAACCTGCTCACACTGGTGGTCGACGAAGCCGATCGCCTGCTGGCCCTCGGTTTTGCCGAAGAGCTGGAGCAGGTGTTTGCGGCTCTGCCGAAGCACCGGCAGAGTCTGCTCTTTTCCGCCACCTATCCGAAGAAGGTCATCAAGCTGACCGAACAGGTGATGGAGAACCCGAGCTATATTAATGTAATCGGCGACGTTCCAACCGTTGGAAACATTGCCGAACGGGCGATCGAGGTGAATCGCGATAACCGGCGTGCACTGTTGCAGCATCTTCTTAAAGAGGAGCAGTGGGAGCATGTTCTGATCTTTGTCAGCAGCAAACGGGCGGCCCGCAATCTGGCTGCGAAGCTTTGCCGTAACGGCATTCAAGCCGATGCTTTCCATGGCGATCTCGATCAGGACGAGCGCACTGAGGTGCTCAGCCAGTTTAAGAGCCGCAAGGTTCGGGTGTTGGTCGCCACCGACATTGCCGCGCGGGGCATCGATATTCAGGACCTCTCCACCGTCGTGAATTACGACCTGCCGCGCTCGCCGGTCGATTACATCCACCGAATCGGCCGCACGGGCCGGGCCGGGGCTGAAGGCGTGGCGGTCAGTTTTATGGACTACAACGATATGGCCCATTTCGGCGTGATTGAAAAACGCACCAAAGTCAGCGTTGAACGCGAACAGGTGCCCGGCTTTGAGCTGACCGGTGAACCGCCGGTAAAGAAAAAGGGCCCGCCGCCGAAAAAGGGCAAGCGCCCCAGCAAAAAGGATAAACTCCGCGCCGCCGCGGCCCGCGAGAAAGACGAAGAGCGCTAGGCCGAATGGCTGGCCAGATAGTCGTCGATCAGCTTGCGGGCGATGGTGGCTCTGCTCGGGATCTCGGGTAGCGTATCCGGCGTATACCAGCCGGCGTCCTCAATTTCTTTGGGATCAATCCGGATTTCTCCACGGACATAATCCGCCTTGAACCCGATCATGATGGAGTGGGGGAAGGGCCACGGCTGGCTGGTGACATACTGAATGTTCTCCACTTCGATCCCCGTTTCTTCCATCACCTCTCGGGCGACACACTGCTCCATGGTTTCGCCGGGTTCGAGAAAACCGGCTACGACGCTGTAGAGTCCGGGCGGGAAATGATGGCCGCGTGCCATCAGCAGTTCATCGCCCCTGGTCACCGCCACAATCATGCTCGGGGAGATGCGCGGATAATTCTGGAGATTGCATTCCGGACAAACCATGGCCCGTTCTGTTTCCGAAGGTTCGGCTTTGGCCCCGCATCGCGAACAGAACTGATGGTTCTCCCGCCACGTCAGGATTTGCGAGGCATAGCCGATCAGGGAATAGATCTCATCCGGGACAACGCCGAAAAGGGCGCGGACTTCCAACCATTGGAAACGGCCCGGTTCGTCCATGCTGCGTGAAACATAGCAGGCTTTGTTGTCCAGCGTGCCGAGATAGACGGCCTGTCCATCCGGCATCTGTTCGGGCAGGGCGTGGTCCGATTCCAGGGCCAACTGGCCGGCAGAATTGAAGAGCAGCATTTTAACGGTTCCAGAGTTTGGAACATCAGGACTGATGGCTGGGGTGAAGTTCATCCGGGAAAGAGTGGAGGGTAATGCAAGAGGCGTCAAGTAATGTAGACGAGGCATCCTGTCTCGTTGCGATGTGGAGGGTGTGCTCAACGCGGCTGGAAGCACGCGTCTACATTAAAGAAGAAGGCGGAACTACCAACTTCTATCCGGAATTGTCCATCTACACCATTAAAAGCTAATCCCCGGGCGATGTTTAATATAATTAAGTAAAATATTGATAAAATTAAAATATGGGTGCATATAGTCAATGTAGGTGAAGTTATGAATGATTTTTCAGCTAAGTGTAATAGTTGTGGTGGGGCTCTTGCGATCAGCGAGCTGAAATGCCGTGATTGTGATCTGACCCTTAGCGGGACGGTCGATCTTCCGCGCCTGGCTAGATTGCCGTCGGAGGATCGTGAATTTATTGAATTGTTTGTGTTGGCGGGGGGATCTCTCAAAGAAGTGGGGAAGCACCTGAAGCTGTCATATCCGACGGTACGGAACCGGTTGGATAAGGTTATTGCTAATCTAAAGCAATTGGATGAGGACAAGCGACTGGCGCGTGCGGAAATTATTGATGCGCTGGAGCGCGGGGATATTTCGAGTGACACGGCGCTGGAGCGTTTGAGTAAAATCTAGAAAAGGGGATGGGATGGACTTCTTTACTCAGTTAGAGATGGATCGCATTGGCAGGGTAATTGGATGTATCAGGGATATTTTTCCGTGGATCAGCCTGTTGGTGCTTTTGGTAACAACCATTGCCGTTGCATTGTCGGAAAAACGGAGACGGTCACTCGTGCTGGAACTTTCGGCGGAAGAGGAGCGGATCGAAGGCCTGGATATTGACTCTGAAGAAAAGGACCGATTGTTCAAAGCGATCGCTCCACTCCCGGAATCACGTGAGGCCTATCCTTTGCCCGACCTGTCTTTACGCCTGATCTCGGCATTGGCAAAAGTTTTTGGATTCCTGAAAATCGTTCTGCTGCTGGGGACGGCCTATGGCATGCTGCAGATTGCCCGGATGCCGGATGCTCAGTGGAACTGTGATCATCCCGTTTTAACCGTTCTGTGGCTTAGTTTATTCGTGGTCTTTGCTCTGTTGCAGATCGTGGCTTCTACGAGAGTAACCCGCGGGAGAAACTGGGCGCGCCGTTTTCTGATTGTTATGGCGGTTCTTGATATCGGTTCTACTTCCGGAACGGGAATGCCCTTTGAAGTTCTTTGGCGGGGCGTTTTAATCGCGATGTCCGTGTACACCTTATGGGTGTTGCTGCTTCGCAAATATGCGCAGGGCGCTTTAATGCACGAATTCAGAACCACCCGCATCTGGCAGAAGGTGGCGGTTATCGTTCTATGCCTACTTTCTTTATTACAAACACCCTTTCAATTCCGAGGGAACGTAACGCTGAATAATTCTTTCAGAAACATTGAATTTTCTTTTGCAACAGGAGGAGGGGGGACCATGTTTCCTGTCCGCCGCGTGGTTCTGCAGGCCGGCGATTCCAGTGCTGAAACATGGAGGTTGATGGAGGAACTCAGTCAGGCGCTGGACACTCAAACGGAGTTAATCGAATTTGGGAAATCTGTGCGCTCGCCATTGAAGGTAACCGACCTGTATCTGCTGATCTGCAAAACCGTCGATGTTGATAAAGAAAAGCCACCGGCGCGGGAACAGCAAATACCCCGCGAGGTCCTGAAGCTCATTGCAAAAGATAATCCGGAGGTCGCCTCCCATTTTCTTCCCCAGCAGAGGGGGGATAAAGAGATTGCATTCGAAATTGAAACGATCTTACACCGTCCGTCATCGCTTCGACCACGTTGGCGAGTTAAAACAAAGCAGGTTAATGATTCGGATCTACGTTTTAATGTTAAAGCCGAATATTCCAAGGGTGCCCTGGACGAGATCCTTGAAGACATCCGGAATTCTGTCGCGAAAGCTGTGAATGAATATATTGCAGACCGGAACAGGGAGTCGATGATTACGGAGCTTCCTGATGTGTTGGCCGCAGTTGATGAGCCGTTTCCGATTCCGGAATATGAGTTTATGTCCAATGCGGTTTTATTGGCCCGAACCTATTTGCCGGATGCCGAGATCAACCTTTACCGACTAGGCGACTTTTCAGCCGAAACCGTGAGTTCGGTTTCGAACCAGCTGATCAGTACGGGATGGAAGCACGATTGGAACAACAGATTTGAGCATACAAACCGGTATGCCGTCATCCGGGGACCTAAAGTGTTTCATGGCCAGCATGATTTGCCGCATGTGTACTTCATCGATGCACAATGCCGGAAGGTGGATCTGACCGAAGAGTATCTCGCAGATTTCTGTCAGACTCGATTCGGGGAATTTATTGAAATATTCCAGCCCAGGTCGGTTTCAGCAGCGGTATATCGGGAATCAATGGACGCTTACCTTAAAAAGCCTGCGCTGACGGCGAAGGAGCTCTTGGCGGTGTATCAAAATATTTCGAACTGGGATGCATTTAAATCCCGACGGCCGGAGTTGCTTTTCCGGTTTGCTGAACAACTGTATGGAGAACCTGCCCCTGAGGAGACCTTTGAGCTTTATTCTGCACTGGGTAAGGAAATTACCGTTGAGCGAAGCGCTGATCCCGTTTATGCGGAAATTGAAAAGCTCTATGCCGACCGAATAATCCACCTGGAACTGGTGGAAGATACCAATGGATTAAAACGGGTGGAGGGGATGATCTCCGGGTTGGATCAGCCGCGCCTGATTACCTTCAGCAAGCCGGCAGATGATTCGGTGAATGGCCGAGAGGTTCTACCCTACTTTTTCATGGGTCATGTAGAAATGTTGGATGATGGTCAGATTAAAAGCCTGTATTGGGCGCCTAATGGTCGCGGCAGCTCAACGGGGAAAAAGCTGAGTGCGAGCTATATTAAAAAACAGCATTTCAGTGCAGAGTTTTCCGGCGGAGAAAGTTTTGGGTCCTTGGATCCCTGGGGATCTCAGGAGGCGATGGAAAAGCGGATGAAGTCGGGGGATCTGCTCGTTGTGTATGAGTTTTTGTCCGAGTCCAATGAGCTGAGTTTAAATATGGTGCTAAATGATGATGCGATGACGTTGTGCCGAACCGCAGACGGACAGTATCAGCTGGATGATGTCTTGATGATGCCGGAAGAGCTTGCTTTGGCGCTGCAGGAGGAACGGGCGAAGGAAAATGGTTTGGGAGTGATAGCGTATTTTTCAAAAGAGGATAAAAAGGCCTTCTGGAAGGATGTATCCCGCAGTCAACGCCCCGTATGGATCAGGTATGAAGATCCTGTCGTAGGTAAATAAATTTTCCTAAAGAATCAGCATGCAGTCGCCATAGCTGAAGAAACGGTATTTTTCCTCTACCGCAATTTTGTAGGCCTTGAGCATGAGGTCGCGGTCGGCGAAGGCGGACATCATCATGAGCAGGGTTGATTTCGGCAGGTGGAAGTTGGTGAGGATGGCATCCACGTGCAGGAACTCGTAGGGCGGGTAGATGAAAATGTTGGTGGAGCCTTCTGCACTTCCAAGGATTGGAAGACTTTCGAGCGTCCGGACGCTGGTAGAGCCGACGGCGACAATTTTTCCTCCGTTTTTACGGGCATTGGAAATCGTTGCTGCGGCTTCTTCCGATACCTGATAGCGCTCGTGGTGCATTTCGTGGTCGGTGATGATTTCCGCAGAAACGGGGCGGAAGGTGCCGAGGCCGACGTGCAGAGTGAGCTCGGCTTTGGAAACGCCCTGTTTTTCCAGGGTTTGGAACAATTCGGGCGTAAAGTGGAGTCCGGCCGTGGGGGCCGCGGCGGCGCCGGGCTCGGAGGCATAGACCGTCTGATACCGGTTTTTGTCCTCTTCGATCTGCTCGGGCGTCTGTTCCTTGCGGGCAATATAGGGAGGCAGGGGCGGGACCCCCTCTTCGTCGAGCACTTCCATGAGCGGTCGGTTGGATTCAATTTTGAGGAGCGCTTCGCCCTGTTCACCGTTTTCAAGCATGGTGGCGGTGGCTTTGCCGGAGCAGAGGGAAAGTACATCGCCCACCTTGGGACGGCGGGAGGTTTTCATGAGAACTTTCCAAACCTTGGAAGCCGTTTCCTCCAGCAGGAGCAGCTCGATCTTGCCGCCGGAGGCTTTTTTGCCGAATACACGGGCCGGAATGACTTTCGTATTGTTGACGACCAGCACATCGGGTTCGCGGAGGTATTCCACAATATCGGTTATATGGCGGTGTTCAATAGCGCCGGAGTCGCGGTGCAACACCATCATTCGCGCCAGCTCCCTCCGTTCGGGCGGGTGCTGCGCGATGAGCTCGGGCGGCAGATCGTAGTTGAATAGGTCGGTTTTCATCTGATAGTTTCTCTAAACCGCAGAAGGATACGTAACCGCAGAGGGAAATAAAGATGAAACTGACCACGACTTCCAACCATCGGAACGGATTCACCCTGATCGAACTGATGGTGGTGATCGCCATTATCGGCATACTTTTCACTCTCGTTTCTCCACAGATTGGAAAAGCGCGATTGCGCGGCAAGCTGACCCAGCAGGCGCATCATGCCAAATCGATCGTGGAAGCGATCATTGCCAGCGAATCGAGCAGTAAATTTTCAACCGGCTGGCCGAGCAGCTCGGACACGAACACCGCCAGTTCGACGGAATATCTCGTTTCTCTGGTAGAGGGCGGCTATCTGGATGTGGATTATGCCTTTTTTGCCGGCCCGAACATGCGTCCGGCGATTGATCAGGACGATTTCGAGAATAATCCGGACGAGTGCAACGCCTGGTGCATCATTCTTGATTTAAATGATGCCACGCCGGGAAACCTTCCCGCGGTGTATATGCGTAACTACAGCATTTCAGCGGCTGAGTTTTCCGATGAACACATTCCGACCGGCCTGAAAGGTTTTGCTTTTGCCACAAAAAACGGGGAAGCCGTGGTGGTGCAGCAGGGGGATATGGATGATTCGGAGGCATTTGACTCCATTTTCAATCTTGAAAAACTCAATGATATTGAGGGGCTGACGGTCATGGAGCCGCAATAGGTCGAAAAGTGTTTTCAACAAAACCTCCGTTGGGTATGTTCCGCGGAGGTTTTTGATTATTAGCTTTTTAGGAGAGAACGAAATGAAAATATTGGTTGTGGGCAACGGCGGACGCGAGCATACGCTGGCCTGGAAACTGGCAAACGACAGCGCCAAACCTGAAATTTACTGTACGCCCGGCAATGCGGGCACCGCCGAACTGGGGACCAACCTGAACTTCGGAGCCACTGATCTGGATGGTATTCAGGGCTGGTGCGCTGAAAATAAGCCCGATCTGGTGGTTATTGGCCCGGAAGCACCGCTTTGCGCGGGGCTGACGGATCTGCTGGAAGCCGACGGCATCCGGGTGT
Source organism: Pontiellaceae bacterium B12227 (assembly GCA_029432775.1). Taxonomy (GTDB): domain Bacteria; phylum Verrucomicrobiota; class Kiritimatiellia; order Kiritimatiellales; family Pontiellaceae; genus Pontiella. The sequence goes on from JAROAZ010000009.1 coordinate 157,866, forward strand.
TCGGGCCGAATAAAGCCGCGGCCGAAATGGAAGGATCCAAACAGTTTGCCAAGGAAATCATGAAAGCCGGCGGCGTTCCGACCTCGGCCTATGAAACCTTTACCGATCCGGACAAAGCCTGTGCGTATGTCCGCGAGCGGGGCGCCCCCATCGTGATCAAAGCCGACGGCCTGGCGGCCGGTAAGGGCGTTACGGTTGCTGAAACCGTTGAGCAGGCGGAAGCAGCCATTAAGGATGCGCTGGAAGGCAATGCGTTCGGCGATGCCGGCAGCCGCGTGGTAATCGAAGATTTCCTCGTGGGCGAAGAAGCCTCCATTCTGGCGCTGATTGACGGCGAAAATGTGGTCATGCTGGCCTCCTCGCAGGACCACAAACGTATTTTTGAAAAGGACGGAGGTCCGAACACGGGCGGCATGGGCGCCTATTCGCCGGCATCGATCGTGACGGACACGGTTTTGAAGAAGGTGAAGGAAGAGGTCTATGACCGGACGCTGGCTGAGCTCAAGAAGCGCGGCATCACCTATAAGGGCGTGTTGTATGCCGGCTTGATGATCGAAAACGACCAGCCGAGCGTGGTGGAATTCAACTGCCGCTTCGGCGATCCGGAAACGCAGTGTGTGCTGGCCCGCTGGGACGGGGACATGCTTCCGGCCATTAACGGCGTGATTGACGGAAACCTCTCGGAAGACATGATTTCATGGAAAGACGAGTTCAGCGCGTGTGTGGTGATGGTGGCCGGTGGTTATCCCGGCGACTATGCAAAGGGTGATGAAATCCAGAACCTGGATAAAGCCAATGCGGTTGATGATACCATTGTTTTCCATGCCGGGACGGCACTTGAAGGCGATAAGGTGGTTACTGCCGGCGGCCGCGTTTTGGGTGTTACCTCGTTGGGGCATGATGTTGAGGATGCGCTTTCCAAGGCGTACATTGCGGTTGAGACCATCAGCTTTAAGGGCGCGTTTTATCGCAACGACATTGCGCACCGGGAACTGAAGCGCCTGGGCATCGATTTTAATAACGAATAGGAGAATAAATTATGGCAGCTAAGAAAAAGCCTACCGTAGCAATCGTAATGGGTAGCAAGACCGACTGGCCCGTGATGGAATTCACGCGCAACACGCTGAAAGAGTTCGGCATCGAAAGCACCGTTAAGGTGATGTCTGCACACCGCACACCGCACGAAGCGGTCGAGTTTGCGGAAGGTGCCGCCAAGAACGGCTATAAAGTAATCATTGGCGCGGCCGGCGGAGCGGCGCACCTGTGCGGTGTTCTGGCGGGACACACCATCCTTCCGGTAGTCGGTGTTCCGGTTAAGGGCTGGGCGCTCGACGGAATGGATTCCCTGCTATCCACTGTACAGATGCCCAAGGGCGTTCCGGTGGCTACCGTGGCAATCGGCAAAGCCGGAGCCATTAATGCGGCCATTCTTGCGGTTCAGATGATGGCTATTGGCGATCCGGCGCTGAAGCGCAAGCTGACAGCATTTAAGAAGAGCATGGCCGCGGAAGTCATCGCCGCCGATGCCGAGCTTCAGAAAGAGCTCGAAGGCTAAGCCTGCTGATTCGTCACGTTTGAGTCGTGATTATCCAATGGTTGGAAGTTTCCAACCATTGGATTTTTTTGTGCTCAGGTTTTACTTTTCCACGCCGAATTTACCGAGGATCTTTTCCATCAGGCACCATTTGGTGATGCCGGACTGGAGCAGGTTGGCCCCGACAAATACCGTGAACCACAGCCAGTTTTGATTTACGTAATAGGCGAGCGCCAGTGATATCAGAATAAATGAACCGGCGATGATGCGAATCATATTTTCCATTTTCATTACTCAATCCTCCAAGGGTTGGAAGAATAGGTAAAATACGGGTGGTTGTGTAGTTGTTTTTGGCGCTGATTTGTGATGCTTGAGTCGTGAATCTCCAAGGGTTGTTTCGACTATAGGTTTTTATTCACGCCTCACGTTCAATCGTCATGTCTACAGCTGCTCCCAGAAACCGCGCGGTCCCTGGCTGATTCGCCAGAAGGCGATGCCGCGGACGGGGCGGGATCCGTAGAGGTCCATTTTTGCGTTGAGTGACGGCATCGACTCGAAATGCACGTTCATGGTGACGTTGGTGGTGTAGGAATAGCTGCCACCGTTTTCCGGGGTGCTCTCCAACTGGGCACCCCGTTTGCGAAGGTCGGTCCATATTTCCGGATTGCGCATGGCGGCCGCGGTTTTCTCTTTCTGCCAGGAGCGCCCGTAGAGCGGGATGCCCATTACAATTTTTTCGGCAGGGATGGTCTGCAATGCGTAGTCGTAGATTTTGCTGCACCAGGGCAGGGAGGCGATGGGGCCGTGGCCGCCGCCGCGGTAGTGTTCGTCGTAGGCCATGATGATGACGCGGTCGGCAACTTTTCCAATGAACGGATAGTCGAAAGCATCCGCCGGGTTTTTCTTTTTATGATCCGCCCAGCGGGCCATCACGGCTACGCTGAATATCTTGTCTTTCGGCAGGGCATTCTTTACGGCCAGGAGAAATTTAAGGTAGTAGGCTTTGTCTTTCGAGCTTACGCTTTCGATATCGATTTGCACGCCGTCGAACGGTCCGCACCGGTCCACGATGCCGTCAATGATCCTTTGGCGGAAGGGGAGCTTCGGGTCGAGGTAGATATGGGCAAGCGTGGTGCTCCAGGGAATGGTAATGACTAGGTGGTAGCGCGTGTCCGGGGTGGTTCCGGGAAGCGTGGGAGGAGACAGGTGCCCGCCGGACAGGTTGCCGTCGCCATCCACAGCCGCACTGAAGCAGCCAATGTCCGTGATCGGGGACGAGGCCGGAAAATATTTTTCTTCGCCTTTCATCAAATAGGCCCAGGTTTCGTTGAACCGGGCACTGCTTGTGATGACCGCAGAGAGAGTGAACAGGATGGCTATCAATAGTTTCATGCACCCACGGTATGCGGGTGCATGAAACCTGTCAAGGATGGGGGCGGCTTATGCGGCGCCGGCCCGCTTTTCATCATCGTTATTCGGCATAATAATTTCCGAGCCGGTTCGTTTGAACGGAAAATGAATGCGCATGGCGGTGACACCGGCATCGCGGAACTCCAGTTCAAACGTTCCGCCGAGCAGTTTGATGTAGCGCCGAGCGAGTGTCAGGCCGTGCTTCAGGTCAATCTTGGATTCTGTTTCGCCGCCGAAAATTCCTTCAAGCAGTTCGTCATGTTTGTCGGTCGGTGTGTACGCCAGTTCAAAGGAAACCTGCACCGTTTCCGTGTCGGAAGATGCGCGGGTGGCGTGCAGCCCGAGCCGACCTTTTTCTGTTTTTTCCAGGGCATAGCCCAACAGGATGGAGAAGGTTTTCCGGAGTTTATCCCGGTCTGCAATAATATGTTTCGGGACATTATTGGAGGCCTGATACTGAGCGAAACTGACGGCGAAAAATAAGTTGTTCGATTCCGCGCGATGGGTGAACTGCTCATCGATGTCTGTCATCAATTTGTGCAGGTCCAGCTCGCCTTCCTCCAAACCGTCTTTTTTCCCGCTCAATTGCATCAGTTCGGCTCTGTAGCCCATGCTGTCGATCAGGTTTTTGCAACTGTAGTTGGCTCGCGCTAGTTGTTTGCGCTGATCTTCGGGGATGTTCTCTGAGTTGCTCAGCAACCGGGTGGCGTTAACCACAGGGTCCAGTGAAGACTGAACGGTGTCGTTCAGTTCATCCACGAGCGAGTCGTTCAGGCTGTTGATTTGTTTCATCTCCTCGATCGATTTCTTAACCTCGAGTTCGTGTTCTTCGTTCAGCGCTGCAATGCGGTTCTCAAACTCTTTCAGTTCAGCAGAAATTGTTTCGAGTTTCTCTTTCAGTTCGGCAATTACTTTTTCACGCTGTTTTATGGTGGCTTCAGCAAGTTTCAGCTCGGTGGACAAGTGCTCTTCATTTTCTTTTGAGCGGTTGGACTGCTGTTTTAATTCGTTCGACTGCTGTTCAATACGAGCGCTGGCTCTTTCCTGATTCGCTTTGAGGGTGACCTGTAGCTCCCGGAGTTTTTTCTCCGCCTCGTACCGATGATCGGTTTCATCTTTAAGCGTGCTGTTTAATTTTTTGATTTCAGCCTTATGATTTTTAATCCATTCAGCCATTTCGGCTTCGCGGTTATGCAGCATTTCTTCCGACCGCTGGAGCTTTTTTAATTCCGCTTTCAATTCGCCTGTGCTTCGGGCAATCAGGTCGTCCTGCCCATTGGAAAGGTCTTCAAATTTTTGCTGGGAAGCCTTATAGGCATCCACCATCTTGCGATATTCATGAGCTGCTTTTGCCAGTTCTTTCGAGCGGGTATCCAGGGCCTCTTTCAACTCCGTTTTTTCGTCATTGATATCATCGATTGAAAGCTGAAGTTTGGCTTCTGTTTTCTCGAGGGTTTCAAGTTGTTTCCTGAGATCCTCGGTTTCTTCTGCTATAAGGCTGGATTGCTCGCTGGTCAGCTGCTTGAGTCTGGCTTGAGTTTTCTCGAGTTCCGCTTCGGTTTTCTGTTGCTCCTGCTGCGCCTTCCTGAGGAAGTTTTCACTGACCCGAAGTTTTTCTGCCAGCTGTTCCTTTTCGTGCTCTAAATCGCCTGCTTTTTTCCGAAGCTTCACTTCGTCCAGGCGAATGCCGGCAATATTGAGGTTCAGCTTCTGTGTTTCGCGGTCGAGGAGTGCCTGCTGCTGTTTGGTGAGTTGCTCCATTTTCTGTTCGATCTGGTTTTTCTCTACTTCGACACCTTCGCGCGCCTGAATCTGTTCCTCGAATTCCCGGGCTTTCAGGTGCAGGGTGCTTTCCAGTTCTTTAATTCGTTGCTCCAGATCTTTTTCGTGTTTGCGCAGGGCTTTTTCCCGAATCTGCTTTTTCGCCAGTTCCGTTTTAATGGCTTTGGTTTCCTCCTCCAGACGCTGGTTGAAGTTGGACCGGATTTCATCGAGCTCTTCTGTTGACCGGATCAGTTTTTCAGCGGTTGTTTTACGTTCCGCAATTTCGGCATCAAGTTCGGTTGCGTGCCGGGCCGTCATCCGCTTGACCTGTTCCTGCGTACTTTCGAGGAATTCTTTTGTCCGGTGGAGCTGTTTCTCCGCTTTCTTCCGGTCGCTCTGTTCGGTCTTAAAGGCCGCGGCGTGTTCTGCATTCAGTTTTTCGAGTTCCTGTTCCCGGTTTTCGGTCAGTTTGCTGAGCTCTTCTTTGGCATGTTCAAGAGCGGTCTGAGCCTGCGCCAGATTCGTTTCCGAGTGCTCACGGCGGACCGTTTCCTGTTCATAATGTTCTGTAAGTTTTGCCAGATTCTCCTCGAGTTTAAGGAGTTCATCTTCCTTGATCTGGAGGAGTTCCTCCCATTTTCTTCGCTTATCGGTTTCATTATCCAGATCGGCAAGTCGTTTAGACAGCTGCTCTTCCAACTGCTGCTTTCTTGCCAACAGACCCTGTTCATTTCGCAGCAGGGTCTCTTCCGTGCGCTTCTGTTCGGCCAGTGCATTGAGGAATTCATGTTCTTTAGCAATTTTTTCAGCTTCGGCCGTATTTACTTTCTTGTTGGCCTCGGCCAGCGAGGCGGCTGTTTGGGTCTGTTCCTGCCTGGATTCAGCCAGCGCGTTCTGTGTGTTACCGAGCCGGATCTCGAGTTCAGAACATTTGCCAAGGGTTTCCGCCTCTTTTTTCTTCCGGTCGGAAATGTCGAGCGACAGGCTGATGATGCCTTCCACCAATCCATCGTTGGAAACGAGAGGGGCCTGGTGATTTTCCAGCCAGCCTTTTTTGCCATGGACTTCGTAGGTGCGTTCACAACGCATCAATTTACCGGATTTCATGGCTTCAATGGCCAAATGGTCGTGATCGCGAGGTGTTGCAGGCATGACTTCAAAGATGGTTTTTCCAATCCATTCTTCCTGCTGGATGCCGGTGCGGTCGGCCAGTTTCTGACTGGCATAGAGATACCGGCAGCGGGTGTCTTTCACATGGATGTCGGCCGGCAGGGAGTTGAGAATGCGGTGCATAAAGCTGGCCCTGCTGGAGAGTTCGTTTATTTCCCGTTTTTGTTTAGAAATGTTCCGTTGTGTTCCCCAGATTCCAACCAGTTTGTTGTCTTCAATAATCCCGACCACATTATTCAGCATGTTCAGCCGGTTCCCGTTAGGGTCCTGACGCACAGATTCTGTATCAATGCTCTGGAATCCTTCATGGATGAAGGTCTGAACCGACGCCGCAGATCTAAAGGGACCGCATCCGTCTTTCAGTTGCCCAATTGTTTTACCTTGGAGCTCAGCAGGATTGGCACCGTACAGTGCTGCAAACGTATCGCTGCAGTTGCTCAGCGTCATGGTATTCAGAATTTGTTCCGAAAGCCGTTCGGGTTTTGAGCTGAGCGGGATGGGGGAATCCGGCATCAGCCGGTAGAAACCTTCAACGGCTTCGGAAACAAAGTGTTCAAACCGGGCCGTTTCGGCCTGGTGCAGGAGGGTCTGATTGTGGAAGGGGGTCACATCGGTTACCCAGCCGATATAGCTTTCTACATCTTTATAGGCATCGAGCACTTTATTGGCCTTGCAGACCACGAGCGTTTCCTGCCCTTTGGAGCGGAGAAAGCGAAACTGGTGTTCGAAGAAATTCTCACCGTTGTTAACAAACTCTTCCCAGGCACTTGCAAATGCATTTTTGTCCTCGGGATGGATGGCGCATTCCAATCCTTCTTTTAGGGCTTTTTTGGGATATAGGCCGGTGATTTCCTGAAGGGCGGTGTTGATGTAGGTGCATTTTCCTGCGAGATCCAACTGAAACATCCCGACATTGGCTTCAAACAGAATGTTGGTGTAGCGGGTCGATGTTTCCTGATGTTCGCTCTTTTCCTGTTCGAGCTGCTGGCTGGTTTCTGTAAGGCGATGGCGTGTAACCCCGAGTTCGGTCGTTACATCATCCAGTTCTTTAGAGGCCGTATTAAAGCGCCGCTGGAAGATGAAAAACATGGAAACAGACAGTATGAGAAGGGTGCCGATGATCAGATAGGCCGTCATGCTCATTTCTACCGGAATGATGATGGCTTGCTGGCGTTGGGCATGACCGATGATTGGAAAAAGAGTGGCGGCCAGCAGGACCACGTTCTTAAGAGGAAGGGGCTTCGATGGTCGTCTGTTGTGTGAATTCATATTTTAGCCTTATTTATTCAGCCTATATTGCTGTCTGCTCTTGAAAAGCATCTTATGTGCCAATGGGGCGCTTAAGGGGCTTTAATGCTGATTGAATTGGGGTTTGAAAGAAGAGGGGAATGAACTGTCTTCCCGGGGTTGTAAAATTCAGCCGTGCAGGTGAGGTTCCGCTCATGAACGGCGGCGGTTTTTTGAGAATCTGAACGAACGATCCGATTTTTTTCGGGAGCAATAAAAAACGGCATGCCGAGGAGGGCATGCCGTCTTCTTTCCAAAGATTGGAAATTTCCAATGTTCGGAAGCGTGATTTTTAAGAATCAGTATCTTCGGTGGCCGGTGCACGGCGCAGAATCAGAAGGGCGACTCCGACAAATGCAATATAGCCGGCGAGTCGGTTCCCTGAGGAATCAGTATCCGGTGTTTCGGAAGAAACGCCTTTCTGCTGCATCAACGCAGCCATTGCACTGCCACCACTTGAAGCAGGAGTCGCAGGAGCAACAGAGGGAGCAGTCGGCGGAGCAGAGGCCGGGCCGGAGCGCATCGTTTTCAACAGCGATTCCAGTTTGCGCGGCTGTGAACCACTGCTGGCAATGGTTGAAGCCGAGGAGATCCGGTCGATCGCGGCAAGCAGCGCTTCTTTGGTTTTGACGCTGGAGTCATTCCGTTCATCTTCGGCCCGGATGATCACCAGTTTGTCCTGGATGATCGGCGCGGTGAGGCGGCAACCCGGAGCTGCAACCAGCCGGTCTTTCTGAATCATGGATTTCAGCGCCTTCTTCTTTCCTGAAACGGGCATGGCATATTCGAAACGCAGCGTGCCTGCATCGCCCAGAATCAGACGGCGACTGGGATCGGCCAGAAATGCTTCAAACGGATTTTCTTTTGTTTCAATACGAACGGTACCACCTAGAATGTGAATTTCTGCAGAGCCGCCTTCCGAAGCTTTGGTCGAAAGCTCCAGCCCGGTGATGCGATAGGTGGAGTGGCCTTTAACAAACACCTGGCCTGTTCCGTTTCCTGCATTACCGACGCTCAGTGCACCCGTGACATTTGCACGGTCTTTAAGGGTGAGTGAACCTTTGCTTGCCGAAGTTCCAAAGCCCTTGGCGGAGAGTGCAATACGACCGTTCAAAGATAGATTATCGTTGAGTGTCATATTTGCAAATCCGGTAGCAGACGCAGGAATGTTCACCGTGCGCTGGTGGGGGATCTGGTTCCAGAGATTAATGTTACCATTTCCCTGCAGCGATAGTTCCTCGCCATAAAGGTGCATGCCGTTATTCAACTGAACCGTGCTGTTCACGTTGATCACGCTGATTGGTTCACGGAAATGTGCTGCTTCCTGACCGGTCGGAACGTGTTTCTGCTTCCACTTATACTGATCATTCCAATCGACTGCGGTTTCACCACCACGCCATTGGTTAACCTGTGCATGCGCTGCGACACCTCCCAGTATCACTACAGCCATTGCTCCCATAACTACTTGTCTTTGCTTCTTCATTAGTAACCTCACTTTTCCCTAACTGGAGATGCAGGATATGAAGCAAGTAGCGTGCCGGGTTTTGCCGAATCGTAAATACTGAAAATTTTTAAGTGAATATATTCGGCTTTCATTTCTTGGCATGCGAGTTGCTAGAATGGGATGCAGATTTGAAATGAAACAATAGAAGGTTAGGGAAAAACCATGAGTGCAGTTAATAAATGCTTAGTATCAAAGGATAGCGGCAGACTCCAGATTCCGTATCAGGATTATGTTGCCCTGGTGGAAAAGGCTAAAGAGGGCGAGCGCATGCGCCTTGTTAAAAAGAGCGTGATTGCAAGCCTGCAGAACTTTCTGGGAGGAGAGTGCCAGGTCCATGAAGTCAGCGAAAAGATCGATAATGCCCGTACAGATCTGAAGCCGGAAGCACCAGTTTCGAAGAAAGTGTCCGTTGAATTCGGTTCAGAGACCTCTGCTCCTGAAAAGGAAGAAGCACCGGCGCCGGTAAAGCCGGCTGCGAAAGCGCCGGCCGTAAACGGCCGCGGCAGCAGTGATGGCATTCAGGTGCCGCCGATTAAGAAGGATGTTTCGGTACATTTTAACTCAATCGACGAGTCGGGCCGTTTGTTCAATGTTTTCAAACAGTATTATGCCTGTCTGAATGATTCCTGCGGAGGAACTGTTCGCGTCACCATGAAAGACGGGTTCTGCAGTCTGTGGAATTATGACGAGTGGGAAGAATTTGCCTTCGTCGATATTTTTGAAGGTCAGCTGCGCATTGCACTCGACCCGCGCTACACCGAAGCACTTCAGTCTCTGAATCTGTGCGAAGTGCCGCGCCTGCTTTCCAGTCGCCGTAATCTGGTTTGTGTCCAGGTAGACGATTTGAATAACACCATGCTGGATGTTCTGGTCAAAGCCTTTGAAGAGGTTGGCCTGACTGCCGGTTAGGAATAGGGAGAAAAAACAATGAATAAAACAAAAAACATCATCATGATTGCGGTTGCGGCCGCAGTGCTTGTGGCATTGAACGTGGGAGTGTTCATGGCCGCTGGTAATGGCGCAATGTCTCCAATTAACGATCTGTTACTTTGGGGCGGCTTTGTTGCGCTTAACGTAGCGTCCATTCTGTGGGCGGTCAGCTTGCTCGGCCTCCAGCCTCTGGTCGTTACACTCTCCTATGTGGCCGGCGGAGCTCTTGCATTCCTCGGAGTTCGCAGTATGCCGGATATCAGCGTAGCGGAAATCACCACGGCCGGCGCAACCTACGGAGCCTTTGGTGCTCTTGCCGTAGGCAACTTCACTACAAAAGTGAGACTGGCTTTCTTTAACAAAGGCCAGGTGCCGTTCATCTTCATCATTGTTGGGCTTCTGGTCGTGGATGGAGTGCTGAACAGCCAGGTTTCCAGTGCCGGAGTTCCGGTTCTGCTTAATGCAATTTTAATTCCGTTTATCGTGGCCGGCGCTGCAATCGGGCTGATCTGGAGTGGATTGAATCGCTTCGGCATTGGCAAAAAACCGAGCGAAGTTCTTGCTGAAAAATCAGCCGTTCTGGAAGTCAGCCAGCCGGTGAAGGCCACGACTGCCAAATCGGCTGTTATTCCGATGCCGGATCATGCCGTCGTTGCTGAAAAGCCGGTAGCCGCTCCGCAACCGGTGAAAAAAGTGGAGCCCATTGCTCCTGCGGCAAAAGCGAAATCGGCTGCAAAAGCCAAGCCGGCTGCTAAGCCCAAGAAAGCTAAAAAGGCTGCTGCTCCGCCGAAAAAACAGGCTGTTGCTGCAAAACCGGCAGTTAAAGAAGAGCAGTTCTTCCCGCTTGAAATTGACAAGAGCGACGAGATCATTCTGCCGCCGGAAGAGAAAGCCGCTTTCGAGGTGCCTTCCTTTGATGCCGCGCTTTATGCCTCGGGATCGCAGGGCGATCAGGCCGAGGGTGGCGTGATGGTGAAAGAGCCGGCTGCTGCAGTCGAAGCTCAACCCGAAAAACCGGCGGTTGCTGAAGCCAAGCCGGAACCAGTGAAAGAAGATCGGGCCAACGACTTCCTCAGCGGCCATCTGGATCTTTTGAACAAACTGAAATAGAAAACTGAAAAACAAAAATAAACGGTAGAAAAACCAAGGAGAAAATCATGGAAAAGGACAACACACAGATATTCTACGATGGCAACGGCAATGCGGTAGCGGTACAGATGCCCATCACAGATTATGAGAAAATTATCAAGAGCGCAAAGGATGCTGTAGAAGCAAAAGATGCGATTGCTAAGGCCGTGGATGCGCTTCAGGGAGTTCTCTAAAAGCCAAACAATTCATCCTTACGATGAAGTTTTCCAATGCCTGGAACTCCAAGGCGTTGGAAAACTTTTTTTTACCCGTTTCAATGCGATGTAAATACCTTCAGTTTGTCCATAATTGGCAGGGAGGAACGTCCCCTTTCTGAACGCGAAAGACCGGTAAAAAATAACCGGAGATTCCGAGCGGGCGGGGGCCAACAGTATGACTGGTATTAAGACAGGCGGAAAAGTGTTAGCGGTTGCTTTTTTATTCGGAGCCGTGCTGACAAATACGTTCGCCGTGCAACAGGCTTCCAGTGCAAAAATTGACCGGCTGGTTCTTGCCAAACTTCAGGAAAAGGGGATTCCCCCTTCAGACCTGTGTACCGATGAAGTTTTTCTGCGCCGGGTCTATCTGGATGTCATCGGGACTCTTCCGACCAAACCGGAAGCCAAACGTTTCTTATCAAGCAATGGTGTGAATAAACGGGAAATTCTGATTGAGGAGTTGTTTGAACGACCGGAATTTGCAGATTACTGGGCTTTGAAGTGGTGCGACCTTCTGCGGGTTAAAGCGGAATTTCCGAGTAAACTTTGGCCCAACGCGGTCCAGGCCTACTACCGATTTGTTCGAACGGCGCTTTATCAGAATATGCCCTACGATGATTTCGCCCGTACCATGCTGACCTCCAGCGGCAGCAACTTCCGGGTGGCACCGGTCAATTTCTACCGCGCTATGCCACAGCGGGATCCTGCTGCAATTGCCGGCACGGTGGCGCTCACGTTTATGGGAATGCGGTCCGATGGCTGGAGCGACGAGAAGCGCATGGGCATGGCCGCCTTTTTCGGACAGATCGGCTACAAAGGTACGGCGGAATGGAAAGAGGAAATCGTATTTTACGATCCCTCGAAAAAATTCTGCTATCCCGATTCAGAAAAGCCGGTTGTTCCACAGCTGCCCGACGGGACCGTTGTTGAAGTTCCGGAATATTCCGATCCGCGGATGGTCTTTTCCGATTGGTTGATCGGAAGCCGGGTTTTTTCCGACAATATGGTAAACCGTATTTGGTACTGGCTGCTGGGACGGGGCATTATTCATGAGCCCGACGATATACGGGCAGACAACCCGCCGCAGAATCCGGAACTGGTTGCCTTCCTGAGTCAGGAGTTGGTCAAAAGTAAATATGACCTGCGCCACATCTACCGGATTATTCTCAATTCAAAAACGTATCAACGCGCCTCCATTCATAATCAGCGGAACCTGAAAGATGAGGAAAACTTTTCGCGCTACTACACCCGACGTCTCGATGCCGAGGTCTTGATTGATGCCATCTGCCAGATCACCAAAACGACGGAAACTTATTCGAGCGATATCCCGGAGCCGTTTACCTTCATTCCGGAAAATCAGCGTTCCATAAAACTGTCGGATGGCAGCATCACCAGCCCGTTCCTCGATCTGTACGGCCGGCCGCCACGCGATACCGGCTATATTGCCGAGCGTAACAACACGCCTTCGGCTGCACAGAAGCTGCACCTCCTGAATTCCACCCATATCCAGAGCAAGATTCTTCAGAACAAGGCATTGCTGGGCCTAGTCTATACCAAGGTAAAGGGCAAAAATAAGCCGAAACTTACCTGGCTTGAGCCGCACGAGGCGATTGAGAATATGTATCTGACGATCCTTTCCCGCTATCCGACGGCAAAAGAAACAAATACGGCCATTGCCTATATTCGCGAGAGCGGGCTGAATCGTAATGAAGCATCCGTGGATCTCGTATGGGCTTTGTTGAATACGCAGGAATTTATTTTCAAACATTAGGGTTTGATGGAGGTCAAAGATGACGATGAATAATGAAATGGACATTTCCCGCCGTAAAGCAATGGGACTCGCCGCCGCCGGAGCAGGCGGCATGGTGCTGGGTTCTCCGCTGCACGCCTCAGCGGTTAAAGCCGGCAAAGCCAAATCCGTGATTCAGATCTGGATGTGGGGCGGGCCTTCGCATCTGGACACCTTCGACCCGAAACCGGATGCCGGTTCCGACTATTGCGGTCCCTATACTACGCCCATCGAAACCAACGTAAGCGGAATACGCATTGGCCAGAAATTGCCGCTGATGGCACAGCAGGCCGACAAATATTCAATTATCCGCAGCATGACGCATGGCATTAACGGCCACGAAACCGCATCCTACGTTACGCAGACCGGGCGTCCGGTCGGCGGCGATGTTTATCCATGCACCGGAGCGGTTGTCTCCCGGTTCAAAGGCGTCGATGCCGGCTATAACGGACTGCTTCCTCCGTATATTGTTTTAACCAAACCGCAGGGCCGTTTCTCCGAATCCGGCTTTATGGGGCTTCGCTATAAACCTTTTGCAACCGGGGGGAAGCCCAGTGCGTCGCCCTTCACGGTGGAAGGGGTCATTCAGAAGGGCATCACCCAGGCCCGGCAGCGGGACCGCCGGGAATTACTCGCGGCGTTGGATACCTACGGCAAAAAACTGGATGGTAATGCCCAGTTCGAGCAGATGAATATGTGTAAAGATCAGGCCTATGAGCTGATTCTCGGCGATGCCGGCAAAGTGTTTGATATCAAGGATGAAGACCCGAAATTGCGCGAACGCTATGGCAATGCCAACAGCGATTTCGGGGCCTCCTGTCTGATCGCCCGCAAGCTGGTGGAGGCGGGGGTTCCCTACGTCACCATCAACTATACCGGTTGGGATACGCACAAGAAACACTTCGACATTATGAACAACAAACTCACGGAACTGGACCGTGGATTCTCCACCCTGCTCGACGATCTGGATCAACGCGGCCTGTTGGATTCCACTATAGTCTGGTGGGGCGGCGAGTTCGGCCGCGGTCCGAAGATTCAGTGGGAAGCCCCATGGAATGGCGGTCGCAGTCACTACGGCAAATGTTTCAGCCACGTGATTGCCGGCGGTGGATTCCAGGGCGGTCATGTGATCGGCTCTTCCACCGCGAATGGTACCGAAGTTGCCGACCGCCCGGTCTATCCATGGGATCTGATCGGCAGCATGTATGAGCAGCTCGGCATAGATCCCAATGCGCAGCTTCCGCATCCGCAGGGACTCGATGTGCGCGTATGCGCAACAGAAGAAGACGGCATCACCATGGGTGGACGCTTGCGGGAAATCATGTCATGAGAAGGGGGCTGAAATTTGCAGTCGCCGTTCTGTGCATCGGTGCGGCCGGTTTTACCCACGCGTCGAACGCGCCGCATATCGGCTTTGCGTTCCCGGCCGGGGCGCAGCAGGGCGATACGGTGGATATGCTCATGGGCGGCCAGTTTTTCAAAGGCGCCACCAATGTGTTTGTCAGCGGCGAAGGGGTAACGGTCGAGATTCAGAACTATGCGATCAGGTATGAAGCTCGCCGTGCTTCCCAGTTATACCGAAACCGGGAAAATGCGAGAGCCACATTGGCCGATGAAAAGGCGACCGAAAAAGCGAAAGAGGGTGCCCGGAAGCGGATCGAGCAGACGACGCAGCAGATCAAGCTGATTGATATTCCCGTGGGGGTGGACCGGTCTGATAAAAAAGAAGTCCTTCGCTATTATAAAGCCGATAAAAAAGAACAGTTCAACCCGCAACTGCAGGATCGCCTGCGCGTTCGGATCCGGGTTGCAAAAAATGCGCCGCCCGGCGAACGGGAGCTGCGGGTCTATACGCCGGCCGGTCTTTCAAATCCGGTTTATTTCCAGGTGGGAACACTCGAGGAAGTACATGAAGTGGAACCGAACGACGACCACATGAGCCCGGACCTGCTCACGGTGCCTGTACCTTCTGTGATTAATGGCCAGATTCGCCCCGGGGATATGGACCACTTCAGGTTCAAGGCAACCAAGGGTGATTCTATCGTGGTGGATGTCTCCGCCCGTCGGATCATTCCCTATCTCGCGGATGCGGTGCCCGGCTGGTTCCAGGCCGTGGTTGCGCTCTACGACGAAGACGGCAATGAAGTGGCCTATAAAGACGATTATAAATTTAATCCCGATCCGGTGCTGTTCTTTGACGTCCCTGCGACCGGAAGCTACACGCTTTCCATTCGCGACTCGATATATCGCGGGCGCGAAGATTTCATCTATCGCATTGCCATCGGTGAGCTTCCATTCATTACCGGTATTTTTCCGCTCGGCGCCCGCGAGGGTAAGGATGTGGATATTGCTCTTAGCGGCCGGAACCTTCCGAAGTCCAGGCTGACCGGCAAGTTGCCCAAAAACGGATTTGAGCTTCGGCATATTTCTGTTCGGAAAGACGGCTACCGATCGAATCTGATGCCGTTTGCCATCGGCGATGTTAACGAAATGTTGGAAGCCGAGCCGAACAACTCGGAAGCCGACGCGCAGCCCATCAAGCAACCGCTGGTTGTGAACGGCAGAATTGAACGGGTCGGCGACCGCGACCTGTTCAGTTTTCAGGGTAAGAAGGGCGATTCTGTTTCTGTTGAAGTGGTGGCCCGTCGGCTCAATTCCCCGCTGGACTCGGTGATTGCTCTGACCGGCCCGGGAATGGATAAACCGGTACGCAACGACGACTATAACAGCAAAGATAAAACCCATCTGCATCTGGGGGCGGGGCTCGTGACGCATCATGCCGATTCGTATCTGCTGCACGAACTTCCAGCCACTGGAACGTATTTTATCGAGATTGCTGACACGCAGAACAAGGGCGGGCATGATTATGCCTATCGCCTGCGTATCAGTCAGTCCAATCCGGACTTCAAGCTCCGGATGGAGCCATCCGGCCTGCACATCGGTCCGGGAGGCACGGCCGCCTTTACCGTTCGGGCCATGAGAATGGACGGCTATGATAAACCGATTCGACTCGAAGCCGCCGAACTGCCGGAAGGCTTTGCCATGAGCAAGGCGGTCATTCCGAAAGGTTCCGACATAGCCCGGTTCACGATCACAGCGCCGAAGCAGATCGAAGGCAAACTGGTCAGCCCGAAAATCAGTGGAGTGGGAATCATAAACGGCAGTCCGGTCACCCGGGCCGCCGTTCCGGTTGATGACCAGATGCAGGCCTTTCTCTACCGCCATTTGGTGCCGGCGAAAGAGCTGGTGCTGGCCCCGGTGGAAAAACGCCCGCCAGTCCTTTTCCATGCAAAAGTTCCAAAGTCCGGAATCGTTGAACTCCAGGCCGGTAAGACCACCCGGATCAATTTTGAAGGCAATATTGTTGGCGGGCAAAAAGGCTATACCATCAAGCTCGACAACCCGCCCGAAGGATTCAGCACCGAAAGGAACGGGTGGGTCGGTAAGCAGAAGAAAAAGGGCAAAGACAAAAACGGCAAGCCGATTCTCGAGAAGAACCGGGCGGCCGGATCGATCCCGATTATGGTCGATGAATCTGTGAAACCCGGCACCAAACTCAGCCTCGTTGTTTCGGCCGAAGTCCGGCGCGGCCGGGACAAGGTCTACTTCCCGGCCCCCGCCATCCCGATCAAAGTAATAAAGGCCAAAGACTAATCCTTCTTTGCCTCTGTTTTATTCTGATTCGCCTCCGGCTTTGCCGGGGGCTTTTTAGCGTTCGTACTCTTAAGCGTGTTGTTAAGGAGCCCGTTATGACCGCAATCACAGCCAATGATCTAAAAAAACAGGGAGTCTCTCTGCTGGATCCCATTTTGAAGGATGAGCAGGAAGCGGTGATATCCACCAGCAGCCAAAGATGAGGTCTATAAGGAAATTTTCGAACAGGCCGAAAATTTTAAAAAATACAAGGGGTAGGATGCGAGGGAGCTCACTTCTTCGACGGCTTTTTCGCCGGGCGGCCTTCTTCTTTGGCGCTTTTCTGGCGGTCGGCGGAGGGGAGGTCGATGTCCATCAGGTCGCCCTGGGTGCTGAGCAGCAGCAGGCGCAGCTCGCCTTCAACATGGATGGCATAGGGCAGTACGCGCATCTGGATGAGAACCTGTGCCTGATTGCGGGTGAGCTTTAATCCTTTGTATTCCATGGGCAGCACGAAGGTGCAGCCTTCCTTCCAGCCAGAGCAGCCGTAGGCTGTTTTGCCGCGGATCACTTTTTTCCCACACATTGGACAATTGCCAAGGGCATCCATGTCGAGTTTGGTGGAGGTTCCGTTTTCGATCAGGCCGCGGGTGTAGCCAACGATGCCGCCCATAAAGTCGTCGGAGTTTGCTTCGCCACGCTCGATCTGTTTCAGTTTTTCTTCCCACTCGCCGGTCATCTCAGGTGATTTTAAAAGGGGATCCTGAATGAGGGCAATCAGGCAGCGGCCCATATCGGTGGCGCGGATCTGTTTCTTTTCGCGGCGGATATAGTTCCGTCGCAGCAGCGTTTCAATGATGGCGGCGCGGGTGGCGGGCGTGCCGATGCCGCGCTCTTTGAGGGCTTCGCGCATGGTGTCGTCGTCGACCAGTTTTCCGGCGGCTTCCATGGCTCCGAGCAGGGAGTTTTCGCTGAACGCTTTAGGTGGTTTGGTTTTGCCTTCGCGGGTCGACGGTTCGTGCGGGCCGGTTTCGCCTTTTCCAAAGGTTGGAAGGGCCTGCTCTTCCTCTTCTCCAGAGTCCGGATCTTTTTTCTTTTTTTTCTTTTTCGGAAACAGGACCGACCAACCGGGCTCGACGATTACGGTGCCTTTGGCCTGGAATTTCACTTCTGCGCTTTCACCATCGACCGTGGTGATTTTTTTGATGCAGACGGGATAAAAGGCGGCGATAAACTGGGTGACAATGGCGTTGTAGACCATCTGCTCGTTCATCCCGAGGTTACCGGGCATCATGCCGGTCGGTATGATGGCGTGGTGATCGGTGACCTTCTTGTCGTCGACGATCCGTTTGGTGAACGGTAGCTTGGAAAGTTCCAGGGGTTGGATCTGTTCGCTTCGGATTTTTTCCAATGATTGGAAAATTTTCGGGATGCGCGGTTTCATGTCGGCGCTGAGGTAGCGCGAGTCGGTTCGCGGATAGGTGACGAGTTTGGATTCGTATAGATTCTGCGTAGCAGCCAGCGTGTCGGCCGCCGAGAGTCCGTGGGCTTTATTGATTTCGCGCTGCAGGGTCGTGAGGTCGAACAGCTGCGGCGGTTGTTCTTTTTTTTGGCGGCCTTTTACGCCGGTAATGGTGAAGGGGTTACCCGTAATTTTATCGAGCAGCTCCTGCGCCTGTTCCGGCTTTTCGAAGCGGTCGCCGGTAAATTTAAAAACGGTTTCCCGGTATTTGGTGGCCAGCTCCCAGAAGGGCTTGGGGCGGAACTTCATAATCTCATCGTCGCGCTGAACAATCATGGCGAGGACGGGCGTCTGCACCCGGCCGATGCTCCAGAGCACCCGGTCGTCGCCGGAGGCCAGACGTCCATGGCGGACGGTGAAAAAGCGGGTGGCATTGAGGCCGACAATCCAGTCCGATTCGGAGCGGCATTTTGCGGCGGCATAGAGCGGGTCGTAGTCGTGACCGTCTTTCAGCTCCTTGAATGCTTCCTTAATCGCATCGGGCGTCAGCGAGCTGAGCCAGAGGCGTTTGATCGGCTTGTCTTCGCAACCGCTGAGCGAAAGGATGTAGCGGAAAATGAGTTCGCCTTCGCGTCCGGCGTCCGTTGCGCAGACGATTTCCTCGGCTTCCTGACAAAGGCGTTTGATGGTTTCGAACTGTTCGGAGACACCGGGGTTTTCGATGATCTTCAGCTTAAATTCTTCGGGGATGAAGGGGAGGGAGTCGAGCCGCCATTTGCGCATTTCGGGGTCGTATTCGCCGGGTTCGAGCAGCGTGACCAGATGGCCGAACGCCCAGGTGATGGCGCAACCGCGCCCCTCAATATAGCCGTTTTTCTTGTCGGTGATTTTCAGGACGCCGGCAATATCGCGGGCTACGGAGGGTTTTTCTGTGATAACGACTTTCATAGATAGAACGGCTGTATTTTCCTAATATTTAAATCAGCGCTTCAAATGGTAGGCACTTATTTGCGGGCCTGTTTCTGCATGTTTCCGATGCTGCCCGCATCCACCACATTGGTATAGCCTGCATCAATGAGGTAGCGTTTGGCATAGGACGAACGGCTTCCACTGCGGCAGTAGACAATAATCGATTGAGTTTTATTGGTTTCATACTGATCGATGGCCCGGGCAATGATGTCGTATGGAATGTTGATGGCTCCCTGCACATGCCCATTCGAAAATTCGCCGGGTGTTCGGGTGTCGATCAAAAGGGCTCCTTCTTTCAGGAGTTTAGGAATGTCTGCCCCTTTATCTCCCTTTCCGCCAAACAAGAGGTTCACAAATAGAAACCCAACGACTACCGCAAGTCCGATTTTTCCGAGTGTCTTCATCATATGTATTTACCTTTCAAGTTGGCGGCTCAGCATGCCGATGCTTCCACCGTTTTCGACCTGCGTGTAACCTGCTTTCTGCAGGGCTCTGACGGCCATGAGGGAGCGGGCGCCGCTTTGGCAGTAGATCACAATGGAGTCATCTTTATTCCGGGAATGTTTTTCGATATGCCCGCAAATCACATTGTGGGGCAGGTTAACGGCTCCGTTAATATGACCGCCTGCAAATTCCTGAGGAGTACGTGCATCAATCAGCAACGCGCCGTCCTTTATCATTTGGGGCAGATCGGCTTTGCTGGCTCCGCCGGTGAATAAGTCTGACCAGAATCCCATGGCTTTCTCCCGTTTTAGTAAAATAGTTAGAATGCAAAGCAGTCTACCGGGCGCATGGATATAGGGCGAGTCATCAACCTCAATAATTAGAGGGTCATCTCTTTGTTCAGGCCTTTGGCGGATTCAAACCGCACTTCTTTAGCTCCAAGCATCAGGTTGACTGAACAGCCATTAACTCTTAATGCGATGGATTCTTCCGGATGGCGCGACTTCCAGGCATTGGAAAGCGCAAAGGCGCGTTCCAGGCCATCACCGCGCTGAAAGTTCCAGACTTCGTCGGGCTGGGCAATGCGCGAGCCGTCGTAGATCGATTCGTTGGTCATGGTTTCCAGACATTGGATCAACTCGTCATCGGAAAGTGCTTCCGTTTTTTCAATCACAACCGGGTTGCGCTCAAAGCCGGCTTTAATAAACGGAGCCCAGTCGGTAGTGGAAAGATCGCGGCTGGCATAGAAGGCGAGGTCGGCAACCGGATGGCTGTCGCGCAGGTCGGTCAGATAGTCAATGATTGCTTCACGGTCGGTCCCTGCTTCAATGTTGATCGGCCCGGGCCCGCTAAAGGTTTTATTTTCAGTCTCGGGAAGTTCCGGTTCCAGGTGAACAAAATCAACCAGTCCTTCCAGTACGGACAGCTTGCGTTCCATATCCTTGGTGCATTCAATCTTTTCAGCCAGACCTCGCATGCTCTCTTCATCGAAATGTGAGATTGGGTTGTTTTTCAGATAGTCACCGAGTTTGTTGATCTGAATCCGTCCTTCAATGGGGTCAGTGTAGAAATCATATTCGTCGATCTGGTCGAGCAGTTTATCTCGAGTGGCGTTGTCAGACACCTTGTAGGGGCTGCCGTGCTCATAGGCAAAGGCCCGTTCGATGGGCAAATACTGCTCCTTCCCGTGGCGCATATATTTAATCTGGAAGCACTTCTGGAATTCAGAGCGTTCTCTGAGGAAGTTGGCCAGAATCTCGTAGGTGATCGCCGTGGTCGTGAAAGCATCCAACTTGTTTTTGAAAAGCTCCAGACTTTCTTTGGAAATCGTGGCTTCCGGATAAACCGTGTGAATGAAGCCTGTGTTGTTGGCAATAATGGTGACCTGTTCGTTGCGTAGCGCCCGCTGTGCTTTTCCAGTCAGGTCCGTGCCGTTAAACCACATGTTTTTAGTCACTAGACGACGGTTGTTCGTGAGCACGCCGTCGTTGATGTTGATGAAGTTCTGCGAGTGAAGCGGCGTGGCAATCAGAAAAATGTCCTCCAGCGGAATATCGCAGATAATGAAAAGGGCCGCCGCATAGAGCGTCGAGAGGGAGACACATTCGCCCGCTCCCACTCGATAGTTATCCTTGAAGCGAAAAGCATCCATCGCTTCCAGCGTTTCCGTTTTCCAGAAGGGAATGATGTCTGAATCATATTTATCCAGACCAAAGTGCTTGCGGATATCGAGCGAGAAATAGTGCTTATCTCCCTGATAGCCGAACAGGGCATTGGACTGGCTGATCATCTGCTCATCCATAAAGGGCTTGAAGCGCTCAATTTCCGAATCCTTTGTGGTCAGACCCCAGGTGTCCAGATCGAGGTTGAACTCATAGTTATCAATAATGAATTGCTTCATCCGCTGGATCTTCTTGTACGGCTTCATCGAATCCAGCTTCGCAAACCACGGATCTTTCTTCCATTCCCAGATTTTGGGCGACATGATGTTGGCCAGTACCAGGCTGTATAGCAGCTCCGGAAAGACAAAAATTTCCATATCCGAGAGGGAGATGGCGGACGAATATTTTTCAAGTTGGTCGGCAGGGATTTCTGGTATGGAATTCATGCGACCCATTCTAGGGGCCGAAAGCGTCTTGAAAAGCAAACAATGGTAGGAATTCGGTCCGGTATCGGCGGTCGTGTACTTTTCTTCTTCGGAGGCGTTGACGCCCCACAGGCTCCGTGCTACGTTCTGCCCTCAATTTTTACGGAAATTGATATGTCGGGGCGTGGCTCAGCCTGGTAGAGCGCTACACTGGGGGTGTAGAGGCCGCTGGTTCAAATCCAGTCGCCCCGACCATACTTTCTTACGGCGAACTCATCTGGGGTTCGCCTTTTTCATTTTTGCGCGCATTTTCTTTAATAAATGCAGGTTTTCCCGATTCTCCGGTTCGCGTCCAATCCCCAATAAGCCGAATTTTGAGGTAGCATACGCCCGAAATTCTCCGTTCGCTCTCCGTTCTCCATGGAGTTGCACCCCTGTTTTATCCCGAAAGGATACCGTCCGATATGGAAAAACGAACCTCTGTTTCCTATAACCCCATGATCGATATTCTTACCTATGATGATTTATTGCGGCGGCTGGACAATATCATTGAGCAGTTAGTCCGTTAATCAAAGTGTGGCGGTTTCCGGTTTGGCCAAACTAGATTTTGTAGTCGGAAGTATTCAGCGATCCCTGGGATTCGAGCCCTGCATGGGGATCCGCTTGAAGCACCCGCAAATCGGATAGGAACCTGCTGTCGCTGGGCAGCTCATCAAACGAATAGGATTTTACAATTCTGCAATGAAAGTATTCCCCGAAAGGATCGGTATGGATGGCTCCAGCAGGGTTAAGCGTGCCGTTACTCATCCCATAGAGCTTTTGTGATGGCACTTTGGTTTGATCTCCCCGAAGTATTTCTAACCGGCGATTATCCATGTTGGCTACGTAACCCCATTTACAGAAGTAGCTGTCGTGAACGAAGTCGGTTCCATCCGGATAGAAATCGGCCTTTCCCGCCATTCAGGGTTCCAGTGTGCCCTGCAACGGCCTGAAAAGTTCATAATTGGTAATGGCGTTGTGATCGATCAAATGCTCCGGTATTTGCCGAATGAACTTTTGGCGGCGCTGGGGTTCCACACCAAAATATTCAGGGACCGCAGTAAGTGCGGATACCTTTTCTTCAATGTAATTGAATTCGTCAGGATCGTATTTTCTGAGTTCATTAAGAATTCTTACTCCGAGTTTTTCCGGCTCGGCATCCTTATGCTGGTAGATCAGTTTGGGCTTCACACAGCAGAAACCCGCCACTCCTTTTATATCGCTCATTTCAGTGCACCCCCCTTGGAGAGTGACTTTGGACTTAAGGATTTTTGCCGCAGTTTGGTGGGATTTTTCCAGTCGATCCAATGCCTCATTTTCTTCCCTTTTAAATCTATTTTTTATCAATCCAACGAGACGTGCATATCGCGCGTTATCACACGATATTGCTGTAAATATTTATTATAGAGAGTGTTGTGAGTTTGGTGGTAGAGGTGGGTGCGTCGAAAGGAAATAGGCATCCATGGGCTTCAAGGGTCTCGGTTCGGGATGCCGGTCAACAGAGACCCAAATAGAAATGGAGAAAGAAAATGAAAGCAGAAAAATGGGAATACCTCGTTCCGGTGAAAAACGTTGTTGCTTGCGGCGACGACGAATTGCCGGAAGGCGGGTTCCGAGGGGACGACGAGCTGCCCGAAGGTGGCTTTCGCGGGGATGACGAACTGCCCGAGGGCGGTTTCCGTGGCGACGACGAGCTGCCTGAAGGCGGCTTTCGCGGCTGATTGATCAAACCTCCTGCCCGGCATCCGCCGGGCGGGAGCACTAAGGAGAAGAAAATGGCTGACAAGGAAACACTGAGACTGGTCAAGTATGACATTTTTAACGAAGAGTATGGCGACATGTCCTTTCACTTCAGGTTTGTCCGGCAGGACGATGATGATATTCGGATTTACATACTGGATCAACCGTCATACGCCCCCGGGCAGAAAACCGGCGGGCACTCGACCCACCGCTACGGACTCGGCAGCGGAAAGCCCTACATCTGCTATGAGCCGATGCCCCAGAACATGGAGGATGCCGAGATCATAGCCGAAGAATGGGCAAAGAGAACGGCGTACTACATCAAAAACAAAAAATGGTTCCAAAAAGGCGAACTTTCATAGGAGGAAAAAATGAGCATTAAAAAACCAGTATTCAAAATTTGTGCAGCGATTTATGCGCTGGTGGAGAAGTTCATTGGAAAGCACCCGGCGGAACGGGGCATGATGATCGGGCGGGCGAAAGACGGTGTGATCCGCTATTGCGAAATCGACCGAACCGGTCGTTGCACCGCCGCAGCATACGACCCTGATATCAAACATATGAACATGGTCATCAAGCAGTGGAAGGAAGAAGACATCGACTTCGTGGGCTTCATCCACAGCCATCCGACGGGGATTCGGCATCCGTCCGGGCACGACCTCTGGTATGCCGGGGAAATCCTCTTCTGGTTTAAGAAGCTAGAGTTCCTGTGGATGCCAATAGTCCAGACCGAGCCGGATTCCGGTAGTTTCGAACTGATCCCGTATGCGGCCATCCCCGACGAGGAGGATCGGAAGAAATGCGAGATCGTCGAATGCAAACTGGACATTGTCACAACACAGGACGAGGAGGAAACCCCGGCAGTTCATACTGCGGAAGAGAGCGGTTTCGTTGCCGAGGCTTCTTTCGAGGAAAGCCCGGAGGATGAAGATGCCACTGACGATGCGCAGAAGCCGCAGGACGAAGAACCTGAAGGCCAGGCAGACCGAATTATCCCGAAGTGCAAATGGTTTGGTGTGCAGTCGGTAATGGCGGCCCGGCAGGGATTCGCCGATTACTTTTACTCTTCGAGCGCTTTCCTGCCCATTCCTGATGAGTGGGCTGTTGCACAAGGGTTGCATTCCGCCTACTTCGAGCGCTTGAAGAATCACTACGATCTGGACATGATTGACCGGACAAGGCTGATCGTGGTCGGAAACGGGGGAGCCTCTTCGTTCGTGCGCAACTGCGCCCGAATGGGCTTTTCGGAACACATCCTGATTGATCCCGACACGGTTTCGGAGACGAATGTCGGAACGCAGGATGCCCTACCGTCGGCCATTGGGATGCCGAAGGTCGAGGCGCTTGGGAGGGACATAGCTGAAATCAATCCCACCGCGTCGGTGGCAGCGTTTCCCCTTGAACTCGATGCTTTCAGCGACGATGCGTTCGAAGCCTTGGTCAAAAATCCCATGCGCTGGGACATGGAAAACACGATAACCGGAACATTCCGGGCACCCGCCTGTTCCAACCTCATGCTCGCATCCGTCGAACCAATTGTTCATGAAAGAACCATTCTTCTGGTTCTGACGGATAGCTTCGAGGCGCAGGCGCGGGGGCACCGGCTGGGACTGCACTTCGGGATTCCCACGATCTGTGCGCAGGAATACGTGGAGGGTATCGGGGCCGAGGTTACCTATACCGTACCGGGTGTCACCCCGGCATGCCACCGCTGCATCACCGCATCGCGCTACCGTGCGTACCTTGAGAAAGGTTACCGGAACAATGTCACGTCGTCCGGTGCGCCGGTGTTTGCCGCCGAATTCCTGAACGCGGTTCTCGGGCATGTGCTACTGGCCGTAGCGCACCACGGGACAGATCATCCGCGCTGGGGAAATGTGGTCGAAAGGCTTGGGAACCGCAACCTTCTCCAGATCCGCATGGACAATTCCTTCGACGAACGGCTCGGCATTCCGGCGTTCGGCTCCCGGATCGCCGGGATGGAAGATCCGGGTGTGTTCCAGTTTCTGGATACGTTGTTCCTTCCCCAGACCCCCGACGCGGGGCAGTCCGAGAGCAGGCCGGCATGTCCGGATTGCGGAGGAACGGGAAACCTGTCGGATTCCATCGGCAGGCTGGGTGATACCGTAGAGATGTGTTCATAAAGGAAAACGCAAGGCAGCGAAGGAGGGTTGAGATGAAGCAGTTTATCAATGGATCGGACGGCGACTACACCGTACTCGAAGAAAGAGCCGTAGGCCGCTGTATCCGGTACAAGGATCAGGAGCTTCCGCCGACCTGTTCCCCTTCGCATGCCCATGTCGGGTTCGAGGTGAATGTGGAAACCGGCAAGGTCACCTTGCTGGTTTCCAATAACGTTTCCTATTCGGGAACAAACCGTTCCATCCAGGAGTGGCTCGAATGCGGCGAAATTCAGTTCGACTCGTTCGAACGGTTGAAAAACTGGATTCGGGCGGACATAAGAATGGAGTTCGATGCTGTCGTTTTGCCGTCGCCGTATGCAGGCGGGATCGATTGCCCGCTTACGAACATGGAGGAAATCCTGAAGAACCTTCCCGGCAGAAACGCGCAGTGTTTCTTTGACGAGGGCAAATTGCTTGCCGACTTGAAAAAGAAGGTTGTGGGGCAGGATTCCGCTCTGGAAAAGATCGTGCGGGCTACTGTCCGGCATTGTGCACGGCCACATCCCTCCCGGCCCGCCGTTGTTTTCTCGGTCGGGCCGTCGGGTGTCGGCAAGACCCTGACCGCCGAGTTTCTGAAGGAGGCCATGGCGAATCAGGACGGGGGCGGTGATTTCCAGTATTTGAGACTGGATATGACGGAGTACCAGGAGTCCCACCGGGTCAGCCAGCTTCTCGGCTCACCCCAGGGTTATCTCGGGCACGGCGAAGGCAGCCAGTTCATAGATGCCCTTCGCTCGAATCCCCGGACAATCCTGCTGCTCGATGAGATCGAAAAGGCACATCCATCGATTATGAGGGTGTTCATGAACGCGATGGACGCAGGCCGGATATCGGCATCGTCCAGCGACGGGGGCGGCTATGAAGTCGATTGCAGAAAGGCCATATTCATATTCACCAGCAACCTCGACGCTTCGGGAATTCTCGCCGAACTGAATCCGGCCTCGGATCCGGTGGTTGTCGATACGGTCTGCAGACGTCGGCTCAAGGCTTCCGGGATCGCCCCGGAAATCATAGGGCGTATCGGAAGTTTCCTCGTCTATTTCCCGCTCGGCCAGGGGGAACGGGCGCGGATCATCGCCATGTCGATTGCCGAAATCGTGGGAGAGTATGGCCTTGCCCTTGATTATGTCGCGCCGGAAACCGTGGTCTCGTTCATGAAGAATCCTTCGGACGATGACTTCGGGGCAAGGCCGTCGAAATATTTCATCGACGACCAGATTGGCGGGCTTTGCATCGCGGCGGCAAAACAGGGACTGAACACCATCAGCCTGTTCGGTCCTCCGTACCGCATTGAAGCGGCTGGTTGATTCCCCTTGGGAGTTCCGGGCGGCGTATTATTACGGCCATCCAACCCCAAGGATTTTTCGCAGTTCCCGCCGTTGCTCTTTCCATGAAACAATGCTGGAGAGCCTTCTTGCCTCCTTCCATCCGATGGGGTCTTTTCCCTCTTTGGTTTCGGGCAGGTTCAAAAGCCACTCCTGGATGTCGGGAGTAAGAAGCCGCAGGCTGACGATGAAGGAGACATGGCTTCGATCCGTATCCGCGAGGGCGGCAAGTTCACGGTGGGTTTTTACCAACCCTTTCTGGATAAGGTGTTCGTACTTGATAGAAAGGGCCATCAGGCGGGTGATGCGTGGAAGGCGTGTGGACTTGGCGTGTTTGGGCTTCCTCCCCTTGCGCAGAACCCGGTGTCCGCATTGCCCCGCAGTAAAATGGACCTTCATTTTTACCGTGGCGCTCATACCACTTCCCCCTGGACAAAGCCCTCGTCATTGAAGTGGAGCGTGATGTTTCCCTCGACGGCATCGTAGTCAATCTGGTTTACTAGGGCTTTTACGAAGGCGCATTTTTCACCCGTATTGAATGATGGCCACAGACCCTGCATATCGCGCAGAACCGCGGCGATTCCCTTTCTGGAGGGCTTACGCCACCGCACAATATTTTTGGCGTTTTCGAGCAGATCTTCGGCTTCCTTACGCTTTTCCTCAAGATGGCGGATCAGCGGTTCCGGTGCGCCGAATTCCCGCGAAGAAGCCAGTTCTTTTTCGATGCGTCCAAGCTGTCTTTTTGCCGTTTTGCGCTGTTGTTCGAGGGCGGTGCGCTTTTCCTCCATGGTTTCGGCCAACTGCTGGTAGACCAATTCCTGAAGCTCTGGGTCGGTTCCGATGGAGAGGAGCTGTTCGGCTACAAGGTTTTCGATTTCACCGGCGGGAATCGATGGCGAAGGACAAGCATGCGCCCCGTTAAGCCGCTTGTTCGAACAGGTATAGTAGCGGTACATGCGGTTCTTTTTCTTTGTGTAGTTATGAACGAATGCGGTATTGCAGGACGCGCACTTGAGAAGCCCCTTGAGCAGGGCGTCGTGGCTGTTGCGCTTCCGGCTTCCCTTCTGCACCGAGTTTTCGGCCAGCATCTTCTGCACCCGACTGAAGACTGCCGGATCAACAATCCCGTCATGGCATCCTTCGAATGTTTCGCCCTTGAGTGTAACCTTGCCGATGTAGATTGGATTGGTGAGCAGGTGGTGGAGTCCACTGGTTGAGAATTCGCTGCCGCCAGAGACCTTGCCCTCCTTGGTGACCCATTTTTTATTCCTCCACCCTCGGCGATTAAGTTCGCGGAGAACAGCCTTGACGGAGCGAAGTTCCAGATAGAGCACGAAAATTTCCCGGACACGGAGGGCTTCGAGTTCATCGGGTTCGAGTTCGCCGCCTCCGGCCTTGATCCTGTAGCCGAGGACGGGGCGGCCGCCGATGAACCGTCCCATCTTCCGTGCGGCATGCATTCGTTCGGTGACGCGGTCGCGGATCAGTTCGCGTTCGAATTCGGCGAAGGACATGAACACCGTAAGCATGAGCCGTCCGACCGCGCCTTCGGTGTTTATGTTTTGCATGACGCTCACCAGTGCCACGCCATGTTCCTCGAACAGGGCAAGCAGTTCGAAAAACTGGATAAGGCTTCGGGAGATTCGGTCGAGACGATGAATGACGACAACCTTTATCTCACCCGCCTTCACGAGCCGGATGACCTCCTGCAAGCCCTGCCGCTCTAGCGTGGCTCCGCTTTTGTTGTTGTCGGAGTAAACGCCCGTGCACGTCCAGCCCAGGTGCTGCTGGGAAGCTATGTAGCTTTCGGCGGCGGCCTGTTGAACGGCAAGCGAATTGACCTCGGTGTCCGGCCCGGCGTCGGTGGATTTGCGGACATAGATTATGACAGGTACGGGATCGTTGCTTTCCATTTTCATTTTCCTTTCTTGAGTCCAAAGAAGAGCTTTCCGTTCCAGCGGGTGCCCGTGACCGCCCGTGCAACGGCGGAAATCGATTTGAACCGCTGGTCATTCCATTCGAAGCCGTTCTCAAGCACGAGTACGCGGATGTCCTCGCCCTTGTAGTTCCGGTGGAGAACGGTTCCCGGAAGCAATTTCGAATCGGGCCGGTAGGCGATTGTGGCTGTTTGGTTTTTGTTTTCCGGGGGGCGTTGAACATTGGGGAAACGCCCCTTCACATCGCGGTCGTCAGCGATGGCAAGGGCTTTTTTCCGCGCCGCATCACTGATATCGCCAAAGACGTCCCTCTGGGCTGCCCACAGAATTTTCTTGATGAGATGAGCGCGGTTGCGCGTCGTCGGGGTATGGCCGTAGCATGTCGCAAAGCGTTCGCGCAACTCCCGTGCGGAAAGTGTCGCCAACGTCTTTTCGAGTTCGTCGATATTCAATGTCTCTTCTGTTTTCATGGTGTGTGTTGGGCCATACGTGGATGCGGAACTCAAGTCTTCTCTACCCGTGTTCCGCTCTTTTCCTCCTGTTGCCGCCGGATCAGGACATTTGCAAGCAATTGCGCGAGATCCCGGCGCATCCGGAGGGCTTCGTCGGTGGCGGCATTGACTTCTTTTTTCATTGGTTCTTCTCCGTTTTCTGGTTTTTGGTTTCGGCGAAATTCATGATCCAGTCTCGCAGTTCCCGGAGTCCCTGCCCGTTGTAGGTGAAGGTTCGCACCTGCTCCGGGCTTCCGCTTTTGCGACGGCTCCAGACCTTGTTCACGATCTGGTTACTGAAACGTTCCGTGAGCGCAACCACCGCGACCACGCGGCATCCGTAGTCCGCGTTGCGTTGAAGGTTCCGCAGGACGTTCCTCGGCGAGGTCTCCAGTTCGATGGCCGCGACAAAGCGGCTCTTGTGGTGCAGCACGAGAATGTCGGCGTTGCGCTGCTCGTAGAACACCGACCAGTCCGGATCATCGAAAAGGCGGCCGACTATGGCCTTGGCCTCGCGATGGAGCCTAGATTCACGGCCTCTATTCAGATTCATGGAGAACCTCCAGTCCCGTGGCCGTAGGGTGAAGCCGCATGCACGGTCTTCCGGCCTTGGAAGTTTTTATTACGGCGCTCTCGATCCAGCCGAGTTCGATTAGGGATTCCTTGATCCGCGTTCCACGTCCGGCGGACCAGCCGAGCGAGCGGTAGTGTGCCGACACGGAAAGGTCGGGGTTGTCTTTGCAGGAGTGCAGCAGCGCGTAGTATTCGAAGAGTATTTCCGGATCGTCCGGTACGGGATCGGAAGGCCGTTCGGTGGAAGGAACCTCCTGTTCCGAATCGGTTTTGCCGGGTATGTCCCTGTCTTTGGGCTCTTCTTTTTCGCCGAGCAGTTCCCTGAAGTCGAGGCGTTCATCCTTGACCGTTCGTTCGGGGGAGAAGACGGCGGCGGCATCCCACGCCGACCAGACGGGTTCCATCATACCCGCAATCTCCGCTTCGCCGGGATAACCGCCGAGGTCGTTGAACGGAATCCGGATCTTCACGGGCTTCGGGCAGCGGGGTGACACCACCCACGCGGTTCCAACATCCATTTCGAGAAGTTCAAAGTAGCGGCTCTCATCCAGCCCCAGGCGGCGGCAGCATGCACGGCCTTCGGCCTCCGAATTGGTTTTAAGGGCGAGGAAGGTTCCCGCGTTGTCGAGCACGGTTTGCTGGATGCTGGATATGCTCTGTGTCCCGATGATGTTACCGATTCCGTAAGAGCGGGTCTTGGTCAGGATATCTGCCTGAAGATTGACCCGCCTACTGGCGGTTGCCGCCTCCATCTCCCGCCCGAAGAAGCCGCGGCCCTCCTCGAAGTAAACGATTCGGCGGAGGGTTCCGGCGTGGCCTCCCGACATGGCGCGGTCCGTGAGTTGCTTGAACAGCAGCGAAATGTAGAAATGCTCCATGGAGACCGGAACATCCTTCAATGGGATCACGTTCAACGCATGGTCGTCGAATGGCCAATGGCCTTCGCGCACTTTTCCCCAGTCACCGAAGGCGGTCGCAATATCCTCGAAGCCCTTTGATGCCGTATGGAGACCTATACGTCCCTCCTTCCGGGCAAGGTTGGCGAAGATCGCCGGAAGATCCGCTATAGCCGGAAGCTCGTTTCCGCAACACAGACCCGAGAGCCTGGCCAGAACCGCATTGGCTGTTCCGGGTACGAAGGCGAGGAGTCTTGTGAGCTGGGCGGCCAGAAATTGGATGTAATCCCTCTGTTTTGCAGCTCCGGCAAGGCAGTTCCAACGCTGCCTTTCAAGGGGGATATAGACGGAATCCTCTACCTTTCGCACAAACCGCAACCCTTCCGTCTTGTGGTCGAGCAGGATCGTACGAACCTTCCCCGCGAGGGCGTTCAGGAAGTTGCTGGCGGCGGTGGTCTTGCCCGAACCGGAAGCTCCGCCCAGCAGCGCATGGGTCGTCAGGTCGTCGAAGGGGATGCGGTACTCAATTCCCTCTCTTACGGTGTGGCCAACCAGCACTGATGTTTCGGGATCGAACTGCGGCACGACGGGGCCATCGCCGTGCATGGCCTTCCTCCACTCCAGGTCGCCAAGCTTGCGGTCCATCTTGTCGGAGAAGCGGTTGGCGATCTCGCCGTCTTGGAGAGGCGACCTGCCCAAATCCTGATAGAGCCGGTACAGCGGGTCATCCTGCACGCCGAGCTGTTCCATCCGCTCCTCGTTGCTGTGGACGATCTTGCGGGTGCCCTTGAATTTCGGCGATTGCTTCTTCATCGGTAAGACCTCTTACGTTTCGAGTCGAACGCCTTCCACGTATCGTATTCCTTTTCGAGTTCCTCGTATTCCTTCGGAGTGACCACCATGATCTGGCCATTGGGATGCTTGAACTTGCGCATACAGGTGCGGCAGAGAACAACGTGGCTTGTTCCGCTGCGGATGACCGCGTCCTCCGCCTCGCCACAGACGGAGCAGATGCTTTTCAGCGTATCGGTTTCGGCCAGTTTGCCAGAGGCGGTGATGGCCTTCGTCTTGAGGGTGTCGCTTTGCAGGATGTTTCCGCGGCGGCAGTGGCTCTCCTCCGAATCGGAGATGACGTCGTTTGCACCGACCTTGCGGAAGGCCGTGCGCTTCCGTCCGACATGGCCGCTCCGGGGCGGCTCATCTTCCGTGGCCGGGGACTGCTGCGGTGTGGTCGGACGGCTCCGTTCCTCCGCTACCGGTGCGACGAAGAGCAAGTCCAGAATGCGCTTGAGGAAACCCATGGCTAGTTCCAGACGAGGTTGATGACAAAGAGGACGGCCAGGGCGATCAGTATTCGCTTGCGAAGCAGTTCCTGGTGTCCCCGGCGGGGTTCGCAGAGGAAGGCCACGGTGCCGGGAAGATAAAACAGCCCAGTGATCAGGATAATCACCATCCACGGCCTGAAGCCGTTGGAATAGACCATCCGGCCCAGCGGCAGGCTCAGGCCGACGAGCAGACCCGCGATGATCAGCAGCATCTGGAGCTTCTGGCTCCGCCATCCACCTCGGCTGAAGCCGAGATAGGCAATGATGGCTGGAAACAGCAGCATGATGTTGGCCCGCAGAAGAAAACTGTAGACCGGGGCGGGAAGGTCGCGTGCGAATTCGGCGTAGGTTTCCCAGATTTTTGTGAGGATGTCCATGGTTGCTCCTTTCGGTGTTTAATTTTCCATGAACCCCTTTTAATGGTAAGTTGTAATATCAACAACGGTAATGTCTTGAGGTGACAGCGCACAATGTCGCGCGATGATATCGCGCTGTAGAATCCGATTGCCACTATGCCGGGATTAAAAACAAAGTCTTTATAAATAATCAGCATATCCCACTTGTAAAAGGAGGATTTGTTGATATGAGTTTTGAACGGTTTTTAGTGGATAGATTTGGGCTTGATAAGGAAGGTCGGACTTCATATCTGGATATGGCTTTTGATGAAGCGAAGAAATTCAGGAGGTATGCCGAGGAAGCAACTAATGAGCGAACCAGCGAGGTGCTTGCAACAGTAGGAGACAGCTTGGAAAAGCGCGCGACCGGCAGGTTTATTGCGTCGGGAAAAATGATGCTTGAATTAAGGGGGGAAGATTTCGCCCTTAAAAGTCTTCCCGATTCCACAAGGGATTTGACCCAATCGGATTTGTATGGATTGCTTGATGAATATCTTCAGCACACCGGCAGTGAATTGAGAATTGATCCTGAGCAGGAGAAATATCTGTTAGCTCCGGACGGTCGGAAATCCGGCTGGTGCACTATGACTTACAGGGCTGGTGAAACCCCTGAAAGGGGAAACTTCATGCTTGTTACCCTAAATCCATATGCATTCAAACGTTTCGAGGAGTAGGATCGGGCCAACGTAATGGAGTAGAAACCAAATGAACGGCTTAGAAAACCAGTTTAATATCCGGAGATCCGCTTGCCCCCTGAAAGGGAGCAGTTGGCCTCTATTTTGTAGTCGGAAAGAGTGACTTTCCTGTCGCCTGATTCCGGAAGCACCTGTTCAAGGAAGTCCAGCCGTGGTTTTGATTTTTCAATGTAGTTTCTAATCGGGCGCAGGTATTTATTTATTTCGTTCGAATCATCTTCGCCAAAGTGGCTTCCCTTGTCGATCTTCTCATCCCATATTTCTGTTTCTTTGCTCTGTGCAAGCTCGAAAATGTCGTGGGTCGTAGTGTCGCGCTTGGATTCTGGATTGTTCGATTCAATGAAGGCCCATAGTACGGAGTATTGTTTGGGCGACTTAATGTATACCGGCACGCGGTCATCAATCTGCACCAACCGTTCGGCATCGCAGAACCTAATGGTGTGGCGAGGCTTGCCTGATACTGGAGGTGTTTCCTCTGCCGTTTCGCTAGGCAATTCCGGAACCGCAACGAGATCATCGAACAGATCCGGTGTAAGCAGCTTGATGCCCTCCGATTCGATCACAGCCTGGTCAAGGGAGTTGAAAAGCCCCGCGATGTTGTTGGGCCATGGCGCACCGCGCAGTATTCTCTTAGATTCATCATCCAGGATGTATCCCTCATGCTTCCCGGCAAAATGTGCTTCCGCCAGGGGAATAATATCTGCCCTGCGATCTTTTAATACAGGAACATCAAATGCCCTGAAGCTCGAATCGAGACTCTGCTTGAAGGTTGCCTCGTCTGCTTCATTGGCCAGCGCCGCAGATGAAGTGGCGATGATTCTTAATCCCGCCTTTTTCCCTGTTTGATTTTTTCTATTCCTCAGGATCTGGGAAAGCCTAGACAGGGAAGCAACCGGCAGCCTGTCGATTTCGGTCATGAGAACCGTTCCCTCTCTGTCTCCGAGCAATTCTGTTTCCAGTTTTTCAGGGGAACAGGTGGAGCAGTTGACTTCCTTGAACTCTGCTTTTTTTGTTCCGGAAGCATGGTTCAGGTCGTGGATTGTCTCTGCAATATAACGTTTCCCTGTACCGGGACCGCCTTGCAGCAGAAGGGGCTTTTCGCAATCAATATAGAGTCTGATTTTGTCCAGAAAGGAGCGCATGGACTTGGAGAGGGAAGCGATCTTTTCATATAGGGGAGAGGGGTTTTGAACCTCCTTAATCCGGTTGCGCAGGTATTCCTCCAGCACCGCGACAACATCGGAACCCTTGGGGATAATTCGAACCCCGAAACGCTTGTACGCTTTATGCAGGCTGTCGCCCCGGTTCGAATATTCGCGGACGAATGCCGATGCGGCAATCATGTGGACTTCCTGGGATATGGATTTCTGAAGGAAATCGGCCACTTCAAGGCCGCTTGCTCCCGGACAAATATCCGAATGCTTCAGGCGGTGGTCGATGATCGCAACATCGGGAACAAACTTTTCTTCCTGCACAAGTCTGTGGACATCATCGTAGGATTTCGCGTATTTGGCCGACACCTCCTTGAGGTTGTATTCAAAATGGTTTTTCCAGCGGGTAACCGTTCCCTGCTTGTCCTCTACAACGAGTACGTTGGTTTTCTTCGTCATTGCTTCTCCCGGTTCAATGGAATGGTGAAATAGATGTTGGTCTTGAATTCCCCGGAGTCTTCGACCAGCTCCAGTTTCCCGCCGCAGATCTTTTCCACGATCCTTCGGCAAATCCAAAGCCCCCGGTTTTTGTCGGGTATCCTTTCCGGCAATTCATCGTCGAATGCCTTCTCTTTCCAAGGTTTCGGCATGGGCTCCTTGTTCCTGACCACGAATGTGCAGTTATTCCCTTCCAGCGCGGCTCCCACTAAAATTGTGTCCCCGCCTTCATCAACCGCGTTTACCATCAGGTTTGCAAATACGATCCGTAGCAGTTGCGGAACCTGCTTTTCGGAATTCCAGTCACCCTCCTCGAAGAGCACATGCTGCTCTCTGAAATCGGCGGCATTGCCCACGCGTTTACGGAGTTCAGACAGCGATTCCCGGTCCCTTTTTGAATCCCACAGCGAATCTATGCCTGCCCCCATGAATGCAAGCGCGGCATAAGAGCGCAACCTGCGGATTTCCGAACGCTTCACTTTATCGGGCATTTCATCCCACAGCTTGTCAAGGTCGTCGAGTCCGCCTCCTACATGCGTTTCCAGGCTGTTCATGTCGTGGTGTTGGGATGCGCTTAGAAATTCGCCCATTTCCTGCCGCTGATTTTTCGCGCCCTCCAGAATGGCCCACTGCTTCACATAATAGTCTTCGAGCGGCCCCATGATATGGGTCAGGGCCAGCCGCGTCGCGGCAACCACATCGGTGGATGGAAGCATCCGGGAGGCCAGGACGAAGCAGGGATTCTGCATTTTCTTGCGGACTTCTCCGCTCGGTGAAACCTGATAGCTGGAAGCATAGCGAACCGTGTAGGTGCCGAGACCGGGATGAAGCAGGTGCAGCCAGATGAAATAGTTTGCCAGCCGTTCCAAATCGGTAACACCTTCTCCGAGCAGATCGACTTCGGTTTGCTTCTTCACGTCGTTACGAAGTTTCTGGAGCGGTTTATTCAGCGTGTCGGCAAACGGACGGTTCGAGTTGAAGAAGACTCTCTCAAGCAGCCCGATTGCCTCCTTTTCCTCCTCCATGTACAGGTCGATAGCCTCCAATGAGGAGTTGTCGGCACGGGCGACATATTGCCGCAGACGATCCGCCGTTAATGGCGAAAGTATTTTCGAGGCCATCTGGTCGCTGTTTTCGCGGTCGTTGAGCGCGATCAGTTTTTCCCGAAGTCCGGGGCATTTTTCGGCAATATGATTCCCAACCGCTTTCATGAGGGACGAGATGTCGTAGAGGTGCAGCCCCGTTTCCTTCAGTGCTGCCGCCTCCGGCGAAGTGTAGAGCTTTTTGTCAAAGACAAGGCAATAGTCCACTTCTTCGAGTTTTTCCGTCTCCCGCAGAAGCGTGGAAAAATCTGCGACGTGCATTTTGAACCAGTCGTAGTTTTGTTCGGGAAGGCGGATGAGCAGTTGTCCGGCCCGATAGTCATCATCTTTCCGGTCAAGGCAGCTTAGCGTTCGAAAGAAGTTGTTTTTGGAAAACTGGTCGTAAAGCTTTGCGATAACCCACAACAGGCCATCTTCGTTCCCGGCAGTTCGTTCGTTTTCGAAAAACCAGTCCATCGGCCCCAGCAGCACCCGCGCAAGTAGGCTTCCCGCATCGCACCTCGGACACGGCGGATTCTTATAGCGAAAACTACACCGATCCGTTTTGAGCTGTTGGTCGATAGTCTTTTTTTCGGGATGTTCTTCGGCCAGATCCGCAAGCTCGCTCCGCACAAGATCCTTTCTCGGCCAGTTACCATGGTTCTGGTTTTTTGGAAGCCAAAGGGTTTCGAGTAATCCGGCATCGACTAGCCTTTTCACCTCGCAAGATCCATCAGAATGCATGGCTCCGCGCAAAAGGCGGCCACTCGATACAGCGGCCGACATCAGGTCGCTATTTTCCCAGCACAATCCTTTATTGCCAATTGTTGCCATGCTTTCTCCCTTCAAGCTATTATTTTGGCTTCACCGTCTGGTTCCAGCATCCGATAGAGGGGATCGGCCCCGTCGATTCCCTGTTCAACTCCACGGTGCAGTCCCGGAATCTCCCAAGGCACGAAAAGCACACGCCCTTGTCCGGAAGAGTACATTCGCTACATGGCCCTTCGTAGTTCCATGGACGTATAGCTTTTCGCATGACGGGGGCATTCCACGCATCCATCAGGGCGTGTGTGTCTTCCTTGATGTTGCCCAAGTCGATAGCCTTAATTCCGTGTTCCTCATCGGCAATGCATCCGACGCAGGGATGGATGGTTCCGCGCTTATCGATGTAGAGGTGGTGGCGGTACCGGTCGCATGCGGTGCCGACATAGGTTGCGCTGATTTCCCAAGATCTGCCGTACAGGTCTCGATCCAGATGCTGGAGTTTCCTGAACCCAAGCTCGGTGGTCTTGTCGGTCAGTCGCTGCTGGCACTCTCCGGCCCGTCCCCGTTCCAGAATGGTGTCGCAATCAAAAATGATGTTGTTCTCGCGGGCAAAGCGAAGCAGGCCTTCGAGTTCATCAAGGTTTTCCTTCATGATGGAGGTCACGACCCCCATTCTCGTTTTCTGATAGGCGGGGGAACCCGGTTCGCCGAACGGCTTATTGAAGCCCGCCGCCATAAGCGTCTTGAGCGCCGCTTCCCGACGGTCAAAGAAGGTGTGGTTGGGAGACATTCCCGCAAGCTTGTTCTGCACCTCTTTCCTAGCACTGTTCCGTTTTACCAACAGAACAACATCCAACGGGGCAAGCTCGGCGGCCAGCGATTCATCGATCCAGTGTCCGGTGGTGAAAACCGTCATGTGAAGGCCCAGCGAGTTTGCCGAGCGGATCAGCGAAAGCGCCAGTTCCCGGTTTTTCGGATGGAACGGTTCCCCCGCTCCGGGAATCGCGATCTTACCCCGGACCGGCTCATCTGTCTTAGCGTTTTCCGGGGGGCAGCCGAAGCGTTCCACCCGCTCCTCCGGGGAGGCATCGTTCCAGTCCCTGATCTGTTTTGCCAACGGCTTGAATATGAATTCTTCGTAGGGTTTCCATTCGTATGTACCGACTCCTGCTACGTTTTCCGGATCGTTGTCCAGGCCTCCCGAAGCACAGAAGCAATACGGGCAATCGAGATCGCAATTACCCGGAATCTCGAACCATACGCTCTGCAGGATACCCCGGTCGGGGGTGGTTCCCAAACCCGCCTGGACGATCTGTCTTGGCGGTTCGTTTGTTTCAAATGTCTCTTCCATCTACAGCAAAACCTAACGTTCCATTGATTTGTATTGATCGACCAGCCATTCTCTGGACGGCAGATCATCCACTTTCCGGTCGAAGTGTATGCCACCATCGTGCAACATGACAATCCGGTCTTTCGAGATATTTCCGATCAGTACGTGATCTACGTTATGTGTGACCGAAATCACAGTCAATTCCTCCCTGTGGGCCACGTTCTTTGCGATATTCAGCAACCGAGGTCCGACGGTCGGATCGGTCGATGCAAGGAATTCATCGAGCAGCAGGATCGGGGTGGAGGACGCGAGTGCGGCGGCCAGCACCAGTCCTTGTCTTTCCCCGCCCGAAAGGAACCGTACTTGCGTATGCAAACGCTTTTCCAGCCCCATATCCAGCTCGGAAAGATATTCCATGACGCGGGAGCGGCGTTGGCGGGTTTTGAAGAATCCAAGGCTGGGATAGGCCGAGTCGAAGAGGGAGAGCAGCACGTTCTCCTCCACGGTCATGGTGGGAACGAGGTTGGCCCCGGCGTTCTGCTCCACGAAGAAAACATGCTTTGCACGTTTTACGGAGCCGGTGCCCGTCATCTCTTTTCCCGAAATGGAAATCGATCCGGAAGAAGGCTGTAGTTCGCCGGATATGATCCGCAGCAACGTGCTTTTCCCGGAGCCGTTGACCCCAAGTAGATTGCACCACTGTGCACGGTTAAACTCCATCGACACCTCGCCAAGGGCCTGCCGGGGCGAACCGGAGCCGTTCCCGTCGAATACCTTTGATACCTTTTGAATCTCGATCATAGCGGGTCGGCTCCAATGTTTGCGGATGCCCGATGTGCCAGAAGGTGCCGTTTCGCGGCCAGAACCGCGATCAGCAGGATTCCCGAGGCAAGCTTGAGATCCCATGGATTGAGCCCCATTCGGAGGCAGATCGTAGTCAGTATCTGATAGAGGAACATGCCCAGTAACCCTGCAAGCACTAACCGTTGAAGGCTGCTAGGGGGAAGGATAGCCTCCCCGAGCAAAAGTGCGGCGAGCGACATGATCACAAGCCCGGTTCCCATGCCGATATCGGCGAATCCCTGCTGTTGAGCAATTAGTCCTCCCGACAATGCGGAAAGGGCATTTGCCAGCGGAAGCGACACCAGCATAAGGGATTCCTCGGAAAGTCCCCGCCTAACCACAACCTTCGGGTTTTCCCCGGCGGCGCGGAGGAAATATCCAAGGTTGGAGCGGAGAAACAAAAGCAGGAGCAGCGAGGCAACAACCAGAAAAACGAAACCTAGCGCGATATTCAACCCTTCGGCTGCAAAGAACTCGAAGAAACCCGGAAGGTCTCCCAGCGGTGTGT
Organism: Pontiellaceae bacterium B12227; assembly: GCA_029432775.1. Lineage (GTDB taxonomy): Bacteria > Verrucomicrobiota > Kiritimatiellia > Kiritimatiellales > Pontiellaceae > Pontiella. The sequence goes on from JAROAZ010000009.1 coordinate 196,970, forward strand.
TGGAGCGGCCCATGATCCGAAGGTTGAGTGTGTAGAGGAGCGTCGTTGTTATGATGCCTGAAAGAAGCCGACTGATGCCGAGGCGGGTGTGGAGCAGAACGGTGAATGCTCCGGCACCGACTCCCCCCAGCATGCACAGTGCGACAGAAAGGACGGGCGGGTATCCGTGCATCAGGGCCATGGAGCAGATCGCCCCTCCCAGCGCACAGCTTCCGTCGATGGTGAGGTCGGGAAAGTTCGCGATCCGGAACGCAACCAGGATTGCTAGCGCGGCAAAACCGTAGACCGCTGTCATCTCGATGCTTGGAACCAGAATGTCGAGAATGCTAAAATGCATGGAAAATTACTCCGACCAATCGGCCTTCCGACTATTTAAGGTTTTCCGGGATTTCAATTCCCAGCAGTTCAGCCGCAGCCCTGTTGACTTTCAATGGAGCTTCGCTGTCCATTGCGACAGGCATCGATCCGGGATCGGTTCCGTTTTGCAGAATATCCATGGCGATTCGTGCGGTGACCTGTCCCAGCCGGTGGTGGTTCGGTGCGTAGCTGGCCAGCGAGCCTCGCTCGACCAGGTCGCCGGTGCCGCCGATCACGGGAATCTTGCTTGCCTTGGCAACCTTGATGAGAGCATCAAAGCCGCTTTGGAGGGTATTGTCCGGCAGCACGAAAACCACATCGCATCTTCCAGCGAGGCTTTTTGCCGCGTTGTAGACTTCTGAAGAGGAAGCCACCGGTACTTCCACAGCCTTGAGTCTGGCCTCTTCCAGGGCTGGCCGGACATACGACAGGGCGGCCTCGGTGTTTGCTTCCGAAGGGTTCATGATCATTCCCACAGTCTTGGCATCGGGGATAAGCTGCTTAATCAGTCCGATTTGCTTTTCGAACGGCCAGCGGTTGGAGGTGCCCGTGCGGTTTTTGCCCGGACGTTCCAGGGAATCCGCGATGCCTGCCTTGACAGGGTCGGTAATTGCGGCGAAGACGACGGGAATGGTTTGCGTCTCGCGGCAGGCGGATTGGGCGGAAGGGGTGGCGATAGGGATGATGATATCCACTCCGTCGCGCACGAACATCTTGTTGATCTGGGTGGCGACGACATTGTCTCCGTTCGCATTTTTCAGGAGCACTTTGTAGCCGTTTTCTTCCGTGATGTCGTTGGCCGCGAACTCCTCCATGATGCCGTCCGCCACCTCGTCGGCAACCGGATGCTGGATATACTGGTGCACACCAATGACGACAGTTTCGTCTTTCGAAGGGCTACAGCCAAAGTTCAGCAAAGTGCATATGACCAGTGCGGATTTCAGTGCGATCCATTTTCCTTTTTCACTCATTTTCAACCTCCGTGGATTTCGGTTTTCAGTACCGTTTACCAATAGGCTTGATATTCCATCTGGCCGGATGTCGCCAGAATTCGTTTAATAAACAATATCGCGCGATATCGCGCGATGTTGGAATGCAGGGTATCGGTCGGGGTTCGTATCGACGGAACCCGGTAGAATGAATTACCCTGAGAATTTGAAGGGGGGCCAATGGCTTGCCGGGAATTTATTCAGGCGGGAATAGACCCGAATAAACCCCGAATAAACATTTATTCGGGGTTTATTCAGGTTTGTCGGGAGGAACCGGCATTATAAAAACAGAAGGTGCGACGGGCCTGCAACAGTGCAAAAATTTACCCGCCAACGATTCCGGTTGCTACCGCTGGACTATCCTCATGTTTATCGCGATGGTGCGCGATATGGAAAAGGAAGAAGCCAACAAACCGATCAATGCGCACGCCACGAAGATTCTGAGTTTGGCCTAGATGTTTGAGGCAATGCATCAGGAAACGCCGGTCATAAAGTGAGATGGTTGTGCTGTGCATACCAGCACTATGCGCCAATTCTTCCTGTGAAACTAAGCTGGTTAGTTTCAGCAGGGGTGAATACTACTGCCGTCGGTGCCGGGGCGGAAAATGTGACCGGTGCAGATCCTCCTACCGTCCCGTTTATGAGCTGAGGCATGGTAGCACGCTGTTCTGGTTTCACGTCATCGGGAATTGATTCCGGGTTAATTCAGCTTGTTGGGAGTTTCAGTCGAACGTGCGTTTTTGAGCCTTATTTCAAGGAGTTGGGTGTCGATTTTGAATCACAAATGCCGGAGGCTGACTGCCCGAATGTCCGGTTCATGTGGTAGAAGCAATCCCTGGCCAATTCATCGAACCCAGGTAAGTCATCCTTGATCAGGATGTCGAGTTTTCCATCGTTTCCGGTCAGGTGAATGGTTCGGCTGGACGCAGTTCTGTCCAGTCGCATTTCATCAAATCGGTTCCAGTCGTAATGCCTGTCGCCGATTTTTAACTGGCTTTCATTCAGGATGACCACATGTTTCCATCGGGGTCTAGTACTGAAAATCCAACGTCCGAATCCGTATGCCAAAGGAGCCAATCCTATCCATCGGAAGTGTCCGATCGGGGAGATCGAAATGCCTGAGCCGATCAGAATCCAGAGAGCACATGAGATGGTGTTTTTTACTAACGGCCATCGTGGATGATGGTAGCGTTTAGAATGGAACTGGATCATTTTTAATCTCCCTCCTGATGTCCTCAATAGACGGCTTAGTTTTTTCCAAAGTCTGGAAATATGGATTGAGTGTACCCACCACTGGCAGACTGTTCATGTAGTCCTTGATTGAGCTGAATTGAGGGTTGAAAATCTGCATCCTCGGGAAAACATTATCCGGTAGAACTTCATTCGGTCTTGGAATTAGATCTGTGGCTTCTGATCCGAAATATCCGGATATTAATCCGTAGTAGACGAAGGCATTGGCCAGCTGTGTCATCGGAACTTCGAGGTTCTGCGCAGCATGATACAGACATGGGATCTGGCGCTCGTAAATTTTAGGTGAATACATTATCTCATCCTCTGCAGCAGTAGACCGTTTGGATTCGCCACGACCTCAAGGCCGCTTACAACCTCGCCATACTCATTTTCAAAAACCGACTTAACGATTCTTCCGTTGATCTCCACCCGGAATTTCCTAAGTCCGGAATCGAGCAGGATATTCTTCTGTTCGGGTGAATAGTCGAAAACCACGCAGGGAATGAGTGTGGTGCCCGGGAATGGTTCTCCTTTGACCGGATACCTTGCCTTAAGCATGAAATGAATTCCTGTATCATTCACCTCTGGTTGGCGGGAGATGGTTCCGCTGAGCTGGACACTATTCATGGTGTGTCCTCGTTACTGATCTCCAGATTCATTCGGTGCAACGAGTCCTTGATGGTTTCGATGATGTGGTCGAGTTTGAGTTCGATGTCGGCCAGCTGGCTTGAGATCTCACGCGCCGTCTTGGCAGAGAACGGGGCGGGGGATTTATTCCGCCCCTGTATTTGGTGGGGGTGTATTGATTCCATAGGAGTAACAGAAACCAAATGGCTTTTAATGCGTTGCGCCTGATTGGTGGGAATCTATGGAATCAAACGGGCCAACATTATGCTGAAAGCATCCGGGACAGGGTCAGCAGACGGGCAAGGATGGTTCCCTGTATCCTCTCCTCCATATCGGAGGCGGGGGGATCATTCAGAAGTGGATTCAACCGTTCAAGAAAGCCAAGGGTCTGCCGCTTAGCCTGCGGGATGGAAAATCCAATGGATTTCCAGAACGCTTCCCAATGCCGAAGGCGAAGATCAGCGGGATTATATGTGCTGCCGATCTTCATCGCCATCCGGGGCGACAGGCCGATAAAGGCCGTCGTGCAGACCAGATCGTACAGCGGGGTGAGCCCGACGAGCATCCGGTTTTCGACCGGTCGGTACAGTAGTGAAAAGTTTTTTCCGTGGGCATCATTGTTGCCGATCAGGTAATTGAAGATCACGGTTTCAAAAAGGGTAATCAAATCCTTAGCTGGCAGGGAGGATGCTTCGCGGATTATTCGGAAGCATTGTTCCGGTGTCGGGCCGCCCTCGTTCTGATATTTATATCGGCTTGGAATGCCCATGGCCTGGCAGAAGTCTTCCTGATGCAGGCGTTGGAGTTCAGTACCTTCTCCAGTTCGGTCATACCGCTCAACCATCAGGCATCGATGCGGCCCGATCTGGATTGCGTCAGCAGTTGCTGTCGGCAAACCAGCATTTCGGGCCAGTTTCATACAGTATGCCTCATTCTCAACCAATCCGGGAAAGCCCTTGATCTCCGGTTTCAGGATATGGGTGCTCGGTGATTCATGGAGGGGCAGGGCAAAGCCTTTTTCATCATGATAGATGGCCAGCTTGTTCTGGGCTCCGGCCAGAGATAAACGCACTTCTGCCTCCCCGGCAAGAAGAGGCTTGTTGGGTAGGGTGTCGAGAATTGTTGCAAGTTCCTCCAATGAGACCGGATGGTAGCTGTGCTCCTGAACCTCCAACTCCTGTTCCGGATCAAGGATGGTTACGGCTCCCGCGCATTCTCCCCCGATGACCTTCAGCATGGCGTAATCGTTCCCGGATGTGATCCCAATGTTACGAGCGATCAGATCCCGGTTGAAGTCTTCCGGCAAAAGGCCGCCGAAGTAGCCTGTACACTCCTGTTCAGCATAGGCTTCCTCGCGCAGTGGGAGGGATTGCGACAAAGGACTGGCGATGGGATCGCCAAGCCATTCCGGTGCATATTGGAAAGAGAGTTTCCCAATGGAGTCTTGTGAGAGGGTGCCGGCTGGTCTGCCATGGAAATATACAATCAGGTTTTTCATGCCGGTTCCTTCAATTCAATGTGAATACCCAGGCAGTTGAGAACCTGCAGCGCTTTCCCGATTTCACAGGTCTGCTTTCCATTTTCAAGATCCGAGATGAAACGGGGGGCGGTATTGGCTGTCATGGCCAGAGCACTCTGCGTAATGCCCTGCGCTTTGCGGGCACGGCGGATTGTTTTCCCGATTTCTCCAACTGTCATAATAGTCTCCGTTATTACCGAACGGGAATTAATATAGCTGTAAATTGAGGAATGACAAGAGAATATTACCGATCGGGAATAAGGCGTGTTGTGACGGCTCTATCTTCGCCATTTATTACCATGCGGTAATAAAATGGAGCCGCATTCAATTAAAGTCGAGGAATCGGGATCTATTTATAGCGAGTTTAACGCTCCACGGGGGAACCATACTTAAAGTGAAACGCTCCCTCGTTTTAACTCCTAAGAGTTTTACCCGTGTGGGTTGAAGTTTCCGCCCATGGCAGATTGAATATGCTGCATCTGCTGGAGCAGTTCCATTTGCTCTTTCATAAATTTCTGTTCCCGCTCGCGTGAGGCCGCCAGTTCCGCCTTTAATTGCTCAATTTCAGATGGGGCGGTGTTTTTACCCTCCCGATTCAAATGGCCGCTTTTTTGAGCCGTTTCCAGCGCCCCTGCGGTATTTAACGGAGAGCCACAAGAGGAGCACCAGTTCTGCCGGTTGTCATTAAGGGTTTGGCATACCGGACAGACTTGGTGCGTGAGTTTTTGTTCCGGTTCCGCGGAGTCCGTTCCATAGTGCGAATGAAACCGCCGCATAACATCTTTCACGCTCAGTCGACCGTAGGTTCCGGTGAAATGCTTTACGCTGTGCCCGTGGCGCTCCGCGGCCAGATCCACCGGCAGGTTGTCCATCTTATCGAGCACGCAGCTCGAATGCCGCAGGTTGTAGAAGTCGAGCGGTTTATCCAAACCAATCTTTCGACCTCCCAATTTAATTCGTTTTGCGATAGCCGGGTAGGCATATCGGTTGACCCGTAAATGGTTTCCATCTTTGCGGATACTCCCTTCAAAGATCCAGAGCGGATCGTTCGGCCGTTTGGTCGGATGCGCGTCCAGCCACTTTAACAGGGCCGGTACGCACCGGTGGGCCACTACGGACCGGCTTCCGGTTTTCCCATCCCGCACATGGAACACTGCCAGTCCAGTCATCACTTCCACATCCTGAAAACTCAGATCGATGAACTCGGAAGGCCTAAATCCGCAGTCGAGCTGGGTCTGGACGGCTGCGGAAAGCTGGATATTACAAAGCGCATCGGACAGCAGAAGACCTTCATCCCAGGAGATCATATCCTCCGGTTTAAGGTTCCGCTTGGTCTTGGATGCTTTTGTGGGCTTTATATCCAGCAGGCTCGCAGGCCGTACGCCGTCATTGAGCCATGTCAGAAATCGTTTCACGACATTGATGTAAGTGGCATAGGTTGCCGGGCTATAGCGTTGCCGAAGCCCTGCAAAGAATTCATTGATATGGTCCCGTTCGGTCAGGGCGGATTCAATGGGTTTGAATTCCGCAAGCAGCGGACGGATCTTCTGTAGAAAAATGGTTCTACGCGCGTCGCTTACATCATAGGCCGTGAGAAAACGGCGCAGTATTTTTATATTTTCTTCCGGAATATTCGGATCATCCACAAGGTACTTTTCGGACCTGTGGGCTCGTTTTTTATAGTCTGCAATTGGCACAGTTTATTGTTCCTCTCTTCTATTTCATAAATGTTGTCCCAGAAGAGTGGGAAATCCGCTGCGCCGTCCGCCGCGTTGTACTTTTGGTTGAACGCCCTGGCCGGGGGCCAGTCCATGTGAGCAGCGCATATCCACCTCTTGGGTACAATTGTGGAAGAGTGGGGGTATATAAAGTTTTCGGTTTTGGGTGCCGGTTTTGGGCCGTGGCTGGCGCGGTTTCAGCAAAAGGTTTGCGCCAAATCTGATCTGTCCCATTACACGGTTAACGTGTAGGGGTTCAACTCGTGAATCAAATGGTTGTTCAGACCGGAGTTGACAGGGTCAATGAAGAAGGTGATGGAAATTCTAAGGAACCGGATCGCTGTTGGCCCTATTCAGGGAAAGCTCTCGTTGGTAAAGGGGTTTTATTCCGTCAGGCTCAGTGGTCAGGGCCGGGTGGTTTATTCCATTGGAGATGATAAATTGGTGGTATACATCATCGGGGCCAAAACGCACTACGGAGACTGATGCAGGTAATCGCCGCATATTGTGCGGTGAATAAGATGGCTATTCACCGCAGAGCTGTTTGAGAACAGCTCTTCCACGGTTGGTGACATCATAAATCTTCAAGTCTCGTTTGTTGGTACGGTCAACCACTTCAACCAATTCATGTTCTTCCAGAAACTGCAGTGCAGCCAGCACATGGTTGAGTCCCAGCGGGTGATGCTCTCGCATCAGCTTCTTTATACGGGTTGCAGTCAGGGGCTCTGTTTCAAAATACCGTTCCCGGGCCACTTCCTGTAAAACGGCCAGTCGGGTTTTTGCCCGATCGACCCGGGCATAGATATCGATAAGCTCCGGTGAAATGGCATGCCCATCCGGCATGGAGTCGATCATGTAGATCCGGCCGGTCTGGTTTTTCGGGTTAAGGCAGGTGACAAATCCATTGGATTGAAAATCACGAAGAATATGCCGTAGGTCCTGATAGGTCATAGATGGCGCAGTCTGTTTTGCTATGGCGAGGATTCTTCGCCCGGTGGACGGATGTTTAAGGGCATTAAAAACTGCTACTCGCTGTTTCCCGCGTATCGTATGGCCGTTGAACTGTATTGTTGTTTCCATAAGGTAGTGACATTTCCCTGCCCAGTAATAGTTATCCATAGATTGGTGGGAAGGGAGGATAAGCTCCGCCGTCTTATCCTATTGATGTGGCACTTACTATTTAAAGGGTTGTGAGTACTCCCAAATGTATAACGCTTGTTGCTACGTTCGGAGAGTAACAGGCGGTAATAACTATGCCACCACCCATGACCCCAGAAAGCACAGTGCCCACCCAGGAAGCCGCTCTGAAATCATTGTTCAACGGCAGATCGGAGTTGGCCGAAACCCGTCTTGCAGTAACCGCCACGCAGATTGTTGAGCGATTAATGATTCGGGCCGGCAACTTAACGCAACTGATGGATGAAGAACTTGCCGTAGATAATCGGCTTCTTCAATTCCATGAACTCCCATTCGGAAAACGATGTGACATGATGGGCCTGGAAACCATGCTGCTGCAGCGGACGGCCCAGATCCAGGGTGATCGGCGGCGGGAGAACACCGAGTGCTGGCGAGATCTGACGCATGCTATGCGGGACTTCCTGAATGCATGGGAAGGGTTTTCCAGAAACGAAGCCAAAAACCGTTTCCTTGAGGCCTTGCCGAATAACAAGGCTGAACCCGGTGCCGCGCCGATACCGGTCGCACCAAGCAACTATCATAATGACCACTACACAACAAACTACCCTAAAAAATGAAGCACACACCGATGCCAAGCCGTTGAAAAGCCCCTTGGGCTATCTAGGCGGGAAATCCCGACTGGCTAAACGAATTGCGGAAAAAATCCCATCGCACACCACGTACGTTGAACCCTTTTGTGGCGGAGCCTGGGTTTATTTCACGAAGCCGCCCAGCCGCGTTGAGATTTTGAATGATCGCGATGGAGAGTTGGTCCGGTTTTGGAATGTAGTCCGTCACCACCTGCCGGAGTTTTTACGGTGTCTCGATTTTTCGGTCGTATCCAGAGAAGAGTTTCAACGTGAATCAAAGCTAGACCCATCCCTGCTGACCGATGTGCAAAGAGCGGTCCGATACTATAAACTTCAACGGATGGGGTACGGTGGAAAAACCGTCAACCGAACTTTCGGTACTAGCATCACGAGACCGAATTCATTGAACCTGTTGGCCGTAGAAGAAAAACTAAAGGCAACCCATAAAAGAATGGCGAGAACCACCATTGAAAATCTCGATGCCTGCGACTGCATCAAAAAGTATGATTCACCGGAAACCTTGTTCTATATCGATCCGCCATACTGGGAAGCTGACTTTTATGCCGTCTCCTTTAAGGGCGACGATTTTAGACGACTGGCGGAAACCCTTCGGACCATTAAGGGTAAATTCATACTGTCGCTGAATGATACACCGGAGGTAAGAGAGATCTTCAATGGTTTCAAGATCGAACCCATTGAGACCAAGTATTCGCTGGGGAATTCAAAAACTGCGACAGGAACCAGAGGTGTAGATAGAAAAGAAGTCCTGATCTATAATTTCGAGGAAGAACCGCGTGAGTGAAGAGTTGCGCAATTTGTGCCAGCAACTCAAGCCGCTGATTCATGGATCGGCGGATTCACTTTGGTCTCACTATCAGTTGGCCGAAAGTCCCGCCGCTAAAAGTGATGCTGAAAATATGATCCGGATGATGGCTGTCTCGTATTTGGGCAGCCAGGTTGATGACCGTAAGATTCGGCTGCCTCCATCAGATGCAGCCGATTCCGGCGGTGATCTGTATTTGGGTGATATCCGTTATCCCGGGCGGTCTCCTCAGCGGCTCGGCCTCCATAGCCGTGACCTTGTAAAACACACCGGTATATTCGCGACGACGGGGTCCGGTAAAACGCATGTAGCCTACAATCTGCTTCGACAGTTTGTGAAAAAGAAAATTCCGTTTTTGGTGATCGACTGGAAACGGAGCTATCGAAATCTCCGCAGCTTGGGTGATATGAAAGGCCTTATGATTTATACAGTGGGCCGGGACGTATCGCCCTTTCTCTGGAATCCCTTACGGCCACCGCCAAACGTGCATCCGCAGACATGGATTCAAATTCTGTCCGATGTTTTGGAAAAGACCCATGTGTCGGGGCAGGGGGTGGCTGACGTGCTGGCTGAACTTGCCGATGCGGAGTTTGAAGCCAAAGGGTTTTACTCCGATTCGAAAGAGGTGAAGGAGTATCCCAACTTTTTCGATTTGAAAGGACGGTTGGATCGCCAGCGGTTCAGCGGCCGCCGTGCGCTATGGCGAGATAGCTGCCTGCGTATTCTTAGAACCTTTACGTTTGGCCCGGCGGCCAAAGCATTCAATGCCCGTTTCCCGATTAAACTCGAGGAATTTTTAAACTATCCAGTGATTCTTGAACTCGATCTCGAGCTCCCCAAAACCGTTCGGGCCTTTTTTACAGAAACCATATTGAGATGGATCCATCTGTATCGGTTGGGGCAGGGGGAGGCGGATAAGCTAAGGCATGTCCTGGTGTTAGAAGAGGCCCATAATATTTTTCCCGCGCCATCCTATGGAGAGTCGCCCAATGGTGGACTCGAAAATGTGTATCGGGAAATTCGTTCCTTTGGCCAGGCCCTGATCGCCATCACTCAGCACCCCTCCATGCTTCCCATCTATGTATTGGGAAACACGCATACACTCATCTTTTTATCATTAACGCACGAGGCCGACATCATTGCTGCCCGGCAAGCCCTGTTTCTTGAACGGAACCAGGATATCTTTCTGGATCGATTGCAGGTTGGCGAGGGGATCGTAAAAATCAAAGGTCGATTACCTCCAACGCACGTCGGGTTCAAAGAAATCAACGTGAAGGCCGGTGCTGTTAAAGACGAGGACTTGAAAAAATGAAACAGCGAAAATGGCTCGGAACCGGAATGATTGAATCCTTCGATGTCCGGCAACAACGGTTGCTTGATCTGGTACTTGAAAAGGTCAGGTATTATTATGCGGAACTGCACGGGACCCGCGACTGTCACCGCTATCCGCTGACCATTTCCCGATTAATGAAGTTATGTAATCGCAGCGGATCAAGAACGCTGATGGCTGTGCGAATTCTAAGTCATTCGGTGGAAATGGAATCTGAACCTGAACCTCCGCTGGCCTATGAACGCGATCCATCGCAAAATAATGCCCTGCGACGGCCCTACCGGATCTATCTGCGATCCAATCACACTCATACGAGGTATAAAAATGAATCTTGAAGAACAAATTGATGCATTAAACGAAGTTGCCGACATCATCGGCGGTGAAATCAGAGACGACTATTCCGGGCGGGGTATGTATGGCCGTAATTGCTACGGTATTGAGTGTGATGACCCGATTCCATGTATTGAGCAGGCAGGCATGAACGGTATCACTGGAGCTAACTATGATCAGATGGGCCTGCAATACATTGTCTATTGGCCGAGAATTAGAAATGAATAATGAATCCTTATGCCCGGCGTTTGAGTCGGGTGTTTTTCTTTTTAACCGAAAAGTTTAAAAAGTCCTGAGTTCTCAAATGGCCTATATGACACTCGAAGAGATCTGTAAAAATAAAGAGGTAAGGGGGCGGCTAAACAAGGTTGGTAAAAAGCTGGAGAAGTTGGAGTTCCTGCTCGAATGTAAAGAAGTGGAACTGACGCTATTCAGGCCCGGTTGCCATCTGTATCTGGAAATTCAGAAAGAAATCAAAATCATCCAGACCAGACTGGATGAACTGAAACGCGAGGGATTACTCTCTATTGCTTCCGGTAAGATCTCCTGAGAATGAACAATACGTTAGAAAGAGCCCTGGGTTGGGGAGTTCTTCGAGATCATAGGTCTTTACCATCGCACATGGATAATAGCCCATTCGGTCTAATTCTTTTCCGTATCGATTTTCTTCCTCAACCAATCGGTTGTCCTCGTGGTCGGGTTCAAGCTGGTTCCCTTTCCAAACTTCAAATTGACTGGTATCGAGATTGGCGATATAGGCCCACTCGCAATGACCGCTGTCACGGATGAAGTCTATCGCATCCGGCATGAAGCTGAGCTTACCATCGAGGTAGGGGGCCAGTGTGCCCTGCAACGGCGCAAATAATTCATGGTAGTCCATCGGTGCGCGGTCGTATTCCAGATGTGGAAAATGCCTTCTTATTTCGGCGACAGGATAGCCATCAAAATAGTCAAGTCTGTGCGTCTCAGCCACCGGAGTGAGTTCTGCTATTCGATTTTTGACAGGATCCCAGTCATCGACTTCCCGTAGTTCGTGAAGGATCTGGAGTCCGAGTTTGTCGGGTCTGGAGTTGGTTCGGTTGTAGGCGAGTTTATCAATGTCGCGGTATCGGAACCCGATCAAACCTTGATCACTCATGGTCTGTACTCCGATCCTGCTGAGGTAAGGTCTCTAAAGAAAAAATAATCTGACAGGTAAGTGCCCGGTTCAGGGAGGTTGCTCAGTTCATAGTCCTTGATCATGTCGCAGGGATAGTATCCCATCCTGTCCGGCTCGTGGCCGTAGGAATTTTCCTCGTTGGGCTTGGTTTGCAGCCCCTTCCATACCTCAAATTTGTTATCATCCAAGTTGGCGATGTACGCCCACTCGCAATGGAGGCTGTTGTGGATGAAGTCCGTTGCGTCCGGCATGAACATCAGTTTCCCGTCGAGATAGGGTTTCAAAGTCCCTTGTAGCGGTTGATAGAGATCGTAGTAGTTTTTCGGTTCGCCCTGGTATTGTAGATCAGGGAAATATCTTCTTATTTCTGTCTCCGCCATGCTGGAATGATCATCCAGTCTACGGGTCTCCGGAACATTGACGAGTCCATCCATCCGTTCGCGCACGGCGTTCCAATCTTCGACTTCGCGTAATTCTCTCAGTATCTTCAGCCCCAACACATCCGGATGTGAGTCCGAATGATTGTAGGCCAGTCTGTCTTTATCGTTATGCTTGAATCCAATTAATCCTCTAGTTGACATTTGTTATCACCACTATAGAGGGAGGACTCGGGATTTAAATGGCTGACTACGTATCGGTGGGGAACCGGAGTTCAACGCCCGTCAGCGGAGTTGGGCTTGGGTTTTAGCTGGAGGTTTCCCCCATACTTTCAGGCAGACCAGTTGGTTTTTGGCTTCGTAGGAGCTTATTTCTCCAAACCTTCAGATTGGAGGAGTATTTGATATTTAGCTTGCCATGGAAAGCATGCGAAAGTATTGTCGCACTATTATATGCCGAATTTGTCTGCGGTGATAACAGGCCATTTATGGGGTTTTTGATCGGCTCCGATGTGTTTGGAGGCATAAAATATTAAATAAGTGGGGGTCGCGGCAGTTAGAGAGGCGGCTCATTACTTTCTGACTGCAACGGGTTTGATAATTATGGGAAAAATAGCATGACCGAGATGACGTTTGGTAACCTTCACCTGATCGACTGGATCGTTGTGGTGATATATTTTGCT